>CBHFMJ010000235.1:0-3882 GCA_965994715.1 uncultured bacterium
GAGCGGGTGAGGGGAATCGAACCCCCGTTTCGAGCTTGGGAAGCTCGCGTTCTGCCATTGAACCACACCCGCTTGCGGCCACCCGAGGGCGACGGAGCCACAGTGTAGACGAGCCTTACGGGCCTCAACCAAGCGGGTCTCGCGTGCTAGCGTGCGCTCCCTCATGGGCGACCCCGACCCCGATCTCTGGCCTCGCATGCTCCAGCGGCTCGCGTCGCACCAAGCGCTCTCGGCCGACGACGCCGCCGACGTGATGCGCGCGATCATGACCGGCGACGTGACCCCCGCGCAGGTCGGGGGGTTCCTGATGGCCCTGCGGACGAAGGGGGAGACCGTCGACGAGCTCGACGGGCTCGCCCGCACGGCGCTCGAGTTCGCGAACCCGGTCTCGCCTCCGGCGCCGGTGCTCGACACCTGCGGCACCGGCGGCGACCGGAGCGGCACGTTCAACATCTCGACCCTGTCCGCGATCGTCGTGGCGGGCGCGGGCGTTCCGGTCGCGAAGCACGGCAACCGCGCCGCCTCCGGTCTGTGCGGATCGGCGGATCTCCTCGAGGAGCTCGGCGTCGCGATCGACCTCGATGCCGCCGGTGTCGAGCGATGCCTGGTCGAGGCGGGGATCGGGTTCATGTTCGCACCGGTCTTCCATCCGGCGTGGGGCCACGCGGCGCCGGTGCGCCGGGAGCTCCGGGTGCCCACGTCCTTCAACTTCCTCGGACCGCTCACGAATCCTGCCCGCCCGGCCGCGCAGGTCGTCGGCGTGTCGGACGAGCGCATGCTCCCGCTGATGGCCGAGGTGCTCGCCCGCCGCGGAACCCGCGCGAAGCTCTTCCGAGGCGAGGACGGCATCGACGAGCTCACCACCACGGGGTCGTCACTCCTGCTCGACGTGCGGAGCGGGAAGGTCACCGAGAGCCGTCTGGATCCCGCCGACCACGGCATCGCGCGAGCGTCCCGGGAGGATCTCCACGGCGGCGACGCCGGGGAGTCCGCGCGCATCGCCCGCGCGGTGCTCGGCGGCGAGGTCGGTCCCGCGCGCGACGTCGTGCTCCTGAACGCTGGCGCGGCGCTGGAGGTCGCGGGCGCCGCCTCCGGTCTCGACGAAGGGATCGCGCTCGCCTCCTGGTCGATCGATGAGGGGAAGGCGGGGGCGACGCTCGAACGCTGGATCGCGGTCTCCAACTCCGATCTCAGCGCCTAGTAGCATCCGCGCGATGATCCTGTCCGACCGCACGATCAAGGAGGAGATCGACGCCGGTCGCATCGTGATCGATCCGTTCGACCCGGTGAGCGTGCAGCCCTCGTCGGTGGACCTGCACGTCGATGCCGAGTTCCGGGTGTTCGCGAACAACCGCTACCCCTACATCGACGTGAAGCAGGAGCAACCCGATCTGACGGAACTGATCGAGACCAAGCCCGACGAGCCGTTCATCCTGCATCCGGGCGAGTTCGTCCTGGGATCGACCCTCGAGCGCGTGGCCCTCCCGAACGACCTCGTGGCGCGCCTGGAGGGGAAGTCCTCGCTCGGCCGGCTCGGCCTGTTGATCCACTCGACGGCCGGGTACGTGGACCCGGGGTGGGACGGCTACCTGACGCTCGAGCTCTCGAACGTCGCGAACCTGCCGATCACCCTCTACCCGGGGATGAAGATCGGACAGATCTCGTTCTTCCGCTTGACCACGGAGGCCGAGACCCCGTACGGGGGCGCGGGCAGCAAGTATCAGGGCCAGCGAGGGCCCACGGCGAGTCGGTTCTTCGAAGACTTCCGCGCCTGACGGGCGCCGGTCCGGCTACTCGTGGACGAGCGCCCCCGGGATCGGGCCGACTCCCATCTGGACCGCCATCATCGCGGCCTGTGTCCGGTTGGTGACGCCGAGCTTGCGGAAGATCGCGGCGAGGTGGGCCTTGACGGTCTTCTCCGACAGGTAGAGGCGTCCCGCGATCTCTCGGTTGGCCTGCCCCTCTGCGAGGAGCTCGAGGATGTCGTGCTCTCGCTGCGTGAGGTTGAATTCGCCGCGGCGTCCGTTCTGGTCCCGCCCCGCGGACTCGTGCTCCTCGAAGAGGTTCTGGATCACCCGCGGCGACAGGACGTTCCCACTGCCCGAGAGCGCCACGTTGATCGCCTGCGAGAGGTCTTCGGGCGTGGCGTCCTTCAGGAGGTAGCCGGAGGCTCCGTCGGCGAGCGCGCGCTTCACGTACGGCGCGTTGTCGTAGGTCGAGAGCATGACCACCGGCATGTCGGGACGATCTGCCTTGAGCGCGCGCAGCAGCTCAAGTCCGTCCAGGTCCGGCATCCGTACGTCGACCAACGCGAGGTCGATCTCCTTACCGTTGTGGATGTGCTCGAGGGCCGCCGCGGCGCTCTCCGCTTCGGTGACCTCCGCCTCCGGGAATCCTTCCTTCACCACGTAATGCAGGCCACGACGCACCAGCGCGTGGTCGTCCACGATCAGGATCTTCATCATGCTTCATCACCTCGCCGTCCGACGGGGAGCACGGCGACCACGCGGGTGCCGCTTCCGGGCTTCGAATCGATCTCGATGGTGCCGCCGATCCGTTCCGCTCGGCCGCGGAGCAAGCGCAGGCCGAAGTGCATCTCGTCGTCCGTGGGAGGGACGACGCCGCTGCCGCGGTCTTCCACCTCGATCCGGAGCTCTTCGCTTCCGGCGATGATGCGGACCGATACCTCCGGAGCCCCCGAGTGCTTCGCCGCGTTGGCCAGGGCTTCGGCGACGATCGCGTTCGCGGTCTCCAGGGTCACGTCGGGGATCCGCTCCACCTCTCCCTCGATCGAGACCCGCGCGGACAGGTGCCAACGCTCCACGAGGTCGCTCACGAACGTCGCGAGGGGGGGCTCGCGGTGCGGTGTTCCGCCCTCGAGCTCGAAGAGGATCTGGCGGATCTGGTTCAGGTCGTTCCGGATCGCGTCCTCGATCTCTTTCAAGGTCGCACAGACGAGCTCCGGTTCCGTGCGGATCCTGTGCTGCAAGCCCTGGAGCTCGAGGATCGCGCTCGTCACGGACTGGGTGAGCCCGTCATGGATGTGGATCGCCCAATCCGTGCGCTCCTGCAACAGCAGCGTATCGACCGTATGGGCCACGGTCGGATGCACGCCCCGTCGGGTGCGCAACGTCGTGCTCGAAGTAGCCACTCTCATCCCTTCGATGGAGGTGTCGGGCGGTCCGGTCCGTTGGGTCTAGTCCATCCATCGGACGAAAAGGCGTTGGGCTTGAACGCTCGGAAGCAGGTGGCGCAAGGGGACTTCCGACGGAAGCCCATCGATCGGTCCGGTCTGCCCATGGCCAGCTCCGCAAGCCTTCTCTCGCTGGTGAGAAGAAAAGTTGCCAATACCACACTTAGGTTCTATCGTTGAGACATCTGAAGGCAGGGGTCCTGCGGACTCCGGAGCAACTCACAAGGAGGGATCGCCCGATGGCACGAGCGGTGGGAGTCGATCTGGGTACGACCAATTCGGTCGTCTCGGTACTCGAGGGTGGGGAGCCCGTTGTGGTTCCCAACGCGGAGGGGTCACGCACGACCCCGTCGGTGGTCGGATTCTCCAAGACCGGCGAGATCCTCGTCGGCGAGGTCGCGAAGCGACAGGCCATCACGAACCCGGATCGGACGATCCGCTCGGTCAAGCGGCACATGGGGGCCAAGGACTGGTCCGTCGACGTGGACGGGAAGGGGTGGACACCCCAGGAGATCTCGGCGCAGATCCTGAACAAGCTCAAGCGGGACGCGGAGGCCTACCTGGGCGACACCGTCACGCAGGCCGTGATCACGGTCCCCGCCTACTTCGACGACGCGCAGCGCCAAGCCACCAAGGAAGCCGGGCAGATCGCCGGCCTCGAGGTCCTGCGGATCATCAACGAGCCGACG
>CBHFMJ010000236.1:0-3871 GCA_965994715.1 uncultured bacterium
CGACGGGGTAGTCCTCAGTGACGCTAAGCGCTACGCTGCGACCGATCGAACGGGTCGAGGTGCTGGGTGGCCGGAGAGCTCGAAGACATCGGGACGAGGCTCCGCGAGGAGCGCGATCGTGCGCACATCAGTCAGCGCGAGCTGGCGCGCCGCATCGGTCTGTCGGCCAGCATGATCTCGCAGATCGAGTCGGGCCAGTCCAAGCCCTCGGTGAGCACGCTGTACGCGATCGTGACGGAGCTCGGCGTTTCGGTCGACGACATCTTCACCGGCGGCAACGGCTCCGCGGCAGAGGCCGGCGACGACGGCGCGGAGCCCGGGGAGCCACGTCACGGCGCGATGGTCAAGCTCGAGGACCGACACGTGATCGACCTCGACTCCGGGGTGCGGTGGGAGCGGCTCACCAGCCATGAGCACGAAGACGTGGATTTCCTGCACGTCGTCTACGACGTGGGGGGTTCCTCGGCCTCGGACGAGAAGATGATGCGTCACCCCGGACGGGAGTACGGCGTGGTGCTCGAAGGGCGGCTCGGGGTCCGTCTCCGCTTCGAGGAGTACGCGCTCGGCCCCGGTGACTCGATCGCGTTCGACTCCACGCAGCCCCATCGGCTGTGGAACCTCGGCGACGTGCCCGTCATCGGGATCTGGTTCGTGGTCGGTCGCGACGGCTGACGCGATCTCGGGTCGGGCGACTTCCACTCGCCCAACCCGGTCACGGCCGGAACGGCCACGGGTCGAGCGGGAGTGGCCGGATCGGATCCTGCGAGAAGTCGAAGTCCATCGCCAGGTCACCGAGGATCCCGACCTCCTCCCGGACGGTGGGCCGGGAGTCCGGCCAGCCGCTCGTCTGCGGATCGAGCCGTTCTCCGGAGAGGAACCGGTCCTCGATCAGCTTCAGGAACGCGTCGTAGCTGAGCGTCTGGTGGGAGATGTGGCCTTCCTTCGCCCACGGGCTGATCAGGAGGCTCGGGACCCGGAGGCCCCAGCCGTTCTCGTCGACCACGGGTGGCTCCACGTGGTCGTAGAAGCCGCCCCAGTCGTCCCAGGTGAGGAAGATCGCGGTCCTGAGCCACTGCTCGTGGGGCCCGTTCATCACGGAGTTGATCAGACGCGCGACGTAGGCCTGCCCCAGCTCGATCGAGTCCGGCGGATGCTCGCCACGATCGACGACCGGCATCACCCACGACACCGGTGGGAGGTTGCCGGAGCGCGCGTCCCGCATGAACTCCTCGTTCGAGCGGACGTGGTCGAGCTGGCCCGTCGCCACCGTGGCCTGGAAGCCCGGCAGCGGATTCTGCACCGCCGCGGTCATGGTCCCCTTCAGCTCGACACACGGAGGAGCTATGCAGGTGCCCTCGCCCACGTAGTAGCGCCAGTCGACGCCCGCGCGGTACAGCAGCCACGTGATCGGCGCCCAGATGTACGGGCGAGGGGCGCCCTGCTGCGGGCTCCACCGTGAGGTCGGGTTGGTCGGAGTGCTCCCGGGGTTGTGCTGGTCCGACGAGCAGCTCATCGGGTCATCGAGGTCCGTGCAGGTCGCCGACCACGCGGAGATCAGGAATAGATGCGCCGGCAGGGTCCAGGAATCGGTCGGCGCGAACATCCGGTCGTGCAGGGTGAAGGTCCGCGCGTACTTCCAGTAGATCGGGAGCTCCTTCCCCGTGTGGTAGCCCATCACGTCGGGCTGCCCCTGCGGCCCGGGCGTCGCCATGACGCACGGGGGGAAGTCGGCGTTGTGCGGCTTCATGCATCCGTTGCCGATCTTCCGCAGCGCCTTGACGAATCCGTCCATCTCCCCACCGGCGATCGAGATGTGCGATCCCAATTCGCCGTGCGGGCCGGCCTGATCGAAGAAGTTGGTGTCGTGGAAGGGGCGGTGGCACACGCCCGTCGCGGGATCCGGTTGACAGACGTCGATCCGACCGTTCGCGTCTCGCGGGAGCCCGTCGGCACCCGGGAACGTGCCGAAGTAGTGATCGAAGGAGCGATTCTCCAGCACGATGAAGACGAGGTGGTCGAGGTTGAAGATCCCGCGTTCGGGGTCGAAGGGCCGCGACCGGTCCGGCGGCGGCTGCAGCGTCGGCGGATCCAGGAGTGACGACACGTCGATCTGGCCGTCCGCGGGCACCGCGTCGGGGTCGGGCTCGTCGCGGAGATCCGGCGCACCCAGGACCCCGTCGGCCGGGTTCGGCTGCGGCGGTGCCGCGTGCGTCGGCTCGGGCGACACCGGATCTCCGTCCGGGGACGCGGAGGGTGGCTGACCGGTGCCCGCCTGCACGCACGCTGCGGCGACCAGGATGGCGAACGCGAGAGCAGCCGCGTCGCGCAGGACGCGCTGCATGGTGGGCATGGCCAGGCATCCTATCGGTGGGTACGGATCGCCTTCGCCGCCGGCCGGATCCCTACGGCGTGAGGTACGGCCGATCGGGTCGAGGGACTTCCTCGATCGAGCTCGCGACCACGATGACCTCGCGACCGATCGGATAGAGCTGCCCCCTGACCTCTATCCAGTCGTCCGGTGCGAACAGCCCCGGCGTGACGTTCACGACGCGTACCTGCACCACGCTGGCGTCGGCCGTGCAGCAGGTCACGACGTAGCGGGACAGCATCAGCTCGTCGGCCTCAGCGCTCGCGTCACGCGCGACGAACCCGACGAAGTCGACCTCGGAACCGGCGCGGGTCGCGAGCAAGCGGGACCCCTCGTCCGACGTCTGACCTGCGGCGACGGTCAGCATCGTGACCTCGCTCGTCTCGTCGAACCGGCCATAGATCGTCGACAGTGCGGAGCCGGAGAACCGTGCCTTCTTCGGCGCTGAGAAGCTGCCGAGCGTCGACGGAGGGAGCGTGACCAGCAGGACGACCGGCGCCACCAGGAGCGTCATGATGACCGCCTCCCGGATCCGGACGGGCTCCGGCCTCGAGGAACGCCCCGCGATGACCAACCCGAGCGCCACGGCGGCCAGTCCGCCCGCGGCCATCGGGACCACCCAAGAGGTCCTCGTGGACAGGAAGAGGTCGACCCGGTCCATGACGATGAGGAACCAGAAGAGTCCCGACCACGCCGCGAGCACCGAGGCCACGGCGATCCGACGCTGGCTGAAGGGCCGGCGGGTCATCCGGTCAGCACCCCGATCCACATCGAGCCGAGGAGCGTGCTCACGGCGGCCACCGCGACGATCGTCTGCACGACCACCCGCCGGAAGCTCCCCGCGTAGAGCGCGCCGAGCTTGAGATCGACCATCGGCCCGAACACGAGGAACGCGACCTGCGCGGACGGGCCGAACTGTGTGAACGAGGCGGCGATGAAGGCGTCGGACTCCGAGCAGAGCGACAGCAGGGAGGCGATCGCCATCATCAGCACGATGTCGACCACCGGCGTTCCTCCGATCCGCTCGAGGATCCCCTGCGGGAGGAACGTCTGCACGATCGCGGCCACCGAGGCGCCGAGCAGCAGGTAGCCGCCCATGAAGAGGAAGTCGTCGGCGAGGTGGACGAAGAACCTTCGCCACCGCGCCTCGGGCTTCCCGAGCTCGAGGCTCTGGCCTCGATCCTCCTCATCGCTCGGCCGCAGGACCTGCTCCTTCCCCAGGGTCCCCAACGACCACCCGACGGCCATCGCGACGAGCAAGCCGAGTCCGGCGCGACCGAGCACCATGGTCCAGAGCGTGTCCCGGCCTCGGTACGCGTAGAAGGTCGACGCGATCACGACCGGGTTCACCACCGGCGCCGCCAGCATGAACGTGAACGCGGACGCCGGGTCGAGGCCCCGATGGACGAGCCGTCGGGCGATCGGCACGGATCCGCACTCACAGATCGGGAGGAGGACGCCGGCCAGGCCCGCAGCGGGGAGCCGAAGCGGCCGGGGCAGCCT
>CBHFMJ010000237.1:0-3846 GCA_965994715.1 uncultured bacterium
GTAGACCTTCCGGGAAACGTCCGGCATGCAAGGGCACATGGAACGAAGGGGAGGGGACGAGCATGGCTGAGCCGATCCTGTACGAACGATTGGGTGGCGTGTTCGCGATCGCTGCGGTGATCGACCACTTCAGCGACGCGGTCGTCCAGAACTCCCTCGTCGGCCAAGCATCGGAGAACCCCCAGCTTCGTGAGTGGCACACCAACCAGCTCGGGAGACTGCCGGGGTTGAAGTTCATGAGGACTCTGTGGGTCTGCAACGTTGCCGGTGGACCGTTCACGTTCGCTGCCACGAAGCCAGGCAGCACCCCCCTCGGGCTGGAAGAGGCCCATCGAGAGCTCCGCATCTCCCCTGAGGAGTTCGATGAGGTTGCCGCCGAGCTGGGACGGTCGCTCGATCACTTCGGGGTCCCTCCGCGTGAGAAGGACGAGGTCCTGGCTGCCTTCGCGGCGCACAAGGGAGAGGTGACCGAGGGATCGATGGCCTCGGCCTGAGGGGCCGCGCGTTCATCTCATCGCAGCACCGCCTACCACCGTAAGCTCTCAATACCCATGGGGCTGTTCGATCCGAACCGGTGGCCCGAGCCGTACCCGATGTTCACGTCGTGGAAGCGAGTAGGCGCCCTGGTCCTCGTCGTCGTGGTGGTCGGCCTGTTCATCGCCCTGCCGGCGATCGCTGACTAACGGCCGCTACCCCGCAGAGGAACTGTGAACCTCGGCACACACGTCGTATTCCCCTGGCGCGACGGGAGGTCTACGCTCCGACCGGGGTGGACGAATACTCTGTCGCACGGCGTCCCGGAACCTACGTGGTCACTGTTCCGCGCACCAGTAGGCGAACGACGCTCGAGGAGTGTCAGGCGCTGGCCGAGGAACTCGCTCTGACGCAAGGCCTCCGAGCCACTCCCGAGATCAGCTCCTATGGCGGACGGCGAGCCAGCTCCGGCCGCATGTCTGGACCCCAAGGTTGGATCTTCACCTGGCACTGCTGATCGTGCGGGTCCGATCACGTGCCGACGGGCACACATCTGGGCCCTCAGGTTCCGGCGCGTGAGCGCCGATACAGAGGAGAGACCGAAGGGGGTCGGATGTCCCGCGTCCTCGTAGTCGATGACGAGTCGATCATCGGTGTGATCCTTCGCCTTGCGCTCGACGCGAAGGGCCATGAGACGCTCGTGGCCGCGGATGGACGGAGCGGGATCGAGATCGCGAGGACCGAGCACCCGGACGCGATCGTCCTCGACCTGATGATGCCGGGCGTGAACGGCTACGACGTGCTCGACGCGGTGCGTCATTCGTCCGACCTGGACGAGGTGCCCGTCCTGGTCTTGACCGCGGTCACGCTCTCGCGGGACCGGGAGCGCTGCCTCGCCGAAGGGGCTGACGCCGTGATGACGAAACCCTTCGACCCGGGCGACGTCGCAGACGCGGTCGAGGGACTGCTGTCGACGCAGTCCAAAGCGTCATAGCCCAAGCGTGGGTTCCCTAGGAACCGGAGCCCTCGACTGACCGCATCGAGATGGATCCGCTGATGCTGCGGCTGTTCAGCTCTTGAGTTTGGGCCTCCGACGGCTCGACGAGAAGCTCGCCGGGAAGTCTTCGATCAGCATCTTCAGCAGGAGGCTCAGGAGTACGGCGAGGATCCCGATGGACACGACTCCCCAGAAGATGTGGTCCACCCGGAACCCCCCTTGTCCCTCCGGCGGAATCGTAGACCAGGCGGAACGGGTTTGCGTGCACGATCGCTCGCCCTCGCACGCGACCGGAAGCTCACTGTTGATCGGCGGGCAGTTCCGTGGATCGCCGACCCCTCGCACGGATGACGAGTGCTCCAGCGACGGCGATCGCGAGACACATCAGGACGATGAGCAACGCTCGAGTCATCGTGGATCCGGTGGCGGAGCCACAGCCGGACCCAGGGCACGGCGTCGGGGCCTCGGCCGCTTGGATCGCTCGATCATCCGGCGACGCGAGTTCATCGATGATCGACGCGACCGTCGCGAACAGGGACCCTGTGCCGTCCCGAGCGTTGCCCGTGTTCCCCTGGTCTGCACTCCCTCCCAACAGGTCCAGCGCGGCTTCGTACGGGCTCGGGGGCGCCTCTCCCGAGCCAAGGGGTGTGTCGCCTCCAGCTCCTCCCGATGCGGTGGGGCCGCCGCCGGGAGGGGCGGGAGAAGTCCCGGGCGGCGATGTGGGTGAAGGATCCGGTATCGGAGAGGACGTATGCGAAGGCGATCCCGTTGGGTCGGGGCTCGGCGACGGCGATGGCGATGGATCCGGGGTGGGCTCCGATGACGGTGAGGGCTCAGGAGACGGCGAGTCGGGCGAAGGCTTCGGAGATTTCGTGGGCTTCGGAGGCTTCGAAGGCTTCGGCGCGCTGTCGGCCGGGACCTGCGTCGTCATGAGGGTCTCGTCAACGGAGGGCTCGGTCTTCGCGGCGATCGCCGATGACACGGCGCTCAGGGTGAGAGCGATAGTCAAGAGAGCGACTGCCCTCGCTTGGAGGACTCCTCTCCTACGCCGCCTCGTGGAGCTGCCCGCCACCTCAGATGCCCTTCTGCCGCCAAACCGACCCTATCGCCTCCCGTACCCGGTCGGAGAGGTGGATGAACCTGGAGCCGGAGCTCGGCGTTCCGGGTGGTGAGCAGGAGGTCGGATGTCTCGTCGAGAAGACTGACGATATGGTCGGCGAGGGATGAGCTTTGACGTCGCCGCCGATGCCTACGACCGCTTCATGGGGCGCTACTCGAGGGTGCTCTCACCGGTTTTCGCCGACTTCGTCGGTGTCCGCACGGGGCAGCGGGTGCTCGATGTCGGCTGCGGGCCGGGTGCTCTGACGACCGAGCTCGTGCACCGGCTCGGGCCCGCGTCCGTGGCCGCGGTAGATCCATCCGAGCCGTTCGTCGCGGCTGCGAGGGAACGACATCCCGGCGTCGACGTCCGGCGCTCCTCGGCGGAGGACATCCCCCACCCGGATGGCGCGTTCGACGTCGTGATGGCGCAGCTCGTGGTGCATTTCATGCGCGACCAGGTGGCCGGGCTCGCGGAGATGGCGCGGGTGACGCGGCCGGACGGCCTGGTGGCGGCCTGCGTTTGGGACTTCGCGGGGGAGCGCGCGCCGATCTCCGCGTTCTGGCAGGCGGCTCGCGAGGCGGACACCCAGGTCCAGGACGAGTCCGACCTCGGCGGCGCGCGTGAGGGGCATCTCAGGCAGCTGTTCGAGGCGGCAGGGCTGCAGGACGTGGAGGAGACGGCGCTCCTCGTGCCCGTCGAGCACGAGTCGTTCGACGACTGGTGGGAGCCGTTCGAGCTGGGGGTAGGGCCAGCGGGCGCCCATCTCGATCCGCTCACCCCGCCGGAGCGAACCGCGCTCCGCGAGCGCTGCAGAGCCATCCTCCCGCCGCCGCCGTTCACGATGACCACCGCCGTCTGGGCAGCGCGCGGATCACCCACGACGTGACGACCGGCTGAAGCCGATCCCAGTCGGTGTGTCGCTTCTCCCGGACGGAACAAACCGGGATGAGCGGAGCCCTCCCACGAAACAGGTACTTACACTCCTGATAGATGCTGGAGCCCCCTGAACACGGCAAGCGTGGATTTGCGTCCTAGAGGACGAGAGATTAGCCTCGAGAAGGTTTCGCGGAAGCGAATGCGTTGATTCCACTGAGGTGGAATCTCGTAGCTCGAAGGAGCGCCCGGGGGGTGTGTATGGGTCTGGTCACGTTCGACGTTCGGCCATCTCTCAGCCGGCGATCTGCGATACCTCCCCTCGCTACCCACGCGCCGGTCGACCGCGGCACGCGAGCGCCGCGGACCGTGCCCGACTCGGACGGAGCACCATGCGTAT
>CBHFMJ010000238.1:0-3819 GCA_965994715.1 uncultured bacterium
GGCGCGGCGTGACGGTCACGAACGTCCCCGGCGCGCGGGGCCGGGCGGTTGCCGAGCACGCCCTGTTCCTCCTGCTCCACCTTTCGCGACGTGGGTGGCTGCGCGACGACCCCGCCTGGCGCGACACACTGGCGACGCAGCTCGGCGGGAAGTCCCTCGGGATCGTCGGACTCGGCGAGATCGGCGCTCACGTCGCTCGATTCGGCGAAGGTCTCGGGATGCAGGTCATCGCCCACACGCGGACTCCCGACCCCGACCGAGCGCCGGGCGTCGCGGTGCGTTTCGTGGATCTCGATACGCTGCTGCGCGAGGCCGACGCCGTCATCCTCTGCGCCCCGCTGACCGATGCCACGCGGAACATGATCGACCGGAGGGCGCTCAGGTTGATGAAGGAGGACGCCTACCTGATCAACGTGGCTCGCGGCCCGCTCGTATCGACGGAGGACCTCCTCGAGGTGATGCGCGCCGGCCATCTCGCCGGCGCGGGTCTGGACGTGACCGACCCGGAGCCTCTCCCCGAGGACCACGGGCTCCATTCCCTGCCCCACGTCCTGATCTCTCCGCACAACGCGGGACGGACGATCGAGTCCCAGACCGAAGCGTTGGCGAGGATGCGGGAGAACGTGCGACTCGTTCTCTCCGGGTCTCCTCCGATCGACCCGGTGGGCTGATCGCGGCGGTCGGATCGGCCGTCGCCCTCCCCTTCGTTATGGCGAGCGATCCAGACCCAGGAGTCGCATAGCGTTCCCCCCCGAGATCATCCAGCGTTCTGGCTCTCCGAGACCCTCGACCCGGTCGAGCAACCCCAAGGGATCGTCCTCTCCCATGTCGAACGGATAGTCCGTACCCAACAAGACGTGATCGGCACCCCATCGCCGCACGAGTGTCGACAGCATCACGGGGTCGAACACCATTGTGTCGAAATACATCTGCGCGAGGTAGGTGGTCGGCGGCCGGTTGATGTGCTCGCGACAATCGTCGCGCGCTTCGTACGCGTGATCGAAGCGCGCCGGGTAGAACGGCAGGTATCCGCCGCCGTGCGTCACACAGACCTTCAGCGTGGGGAACCGTTCCAGAACCCCGCCGAAGATCATCCGCGCGATGAACACCGTCGAGTCCATCGGCATCCCGAGCGTGTTGATCAGGTAGTAGTCCGTCAGGCGCTGCCCCTGCGTGAAGCCGTTCGGATGGACGACGAGGAGGAGATCGTGCTCCACGACCTTCTCGAAGAACGGTACGAAGCGCGGATGGTCGAAGTCGACGCCGTTGACGTTCGTGCAGATCTCCAGCCCGCCGAACCGGAGGTCGCGCACGACCCGATCGAGCTCACCGAGGGCCAGGTCGACGTCCTGGAGAGGAAGCGTGCCGAGGCCAACGAAGCGATCCGGGTGGCTCTCGACGATCTCGTACAAGCGGTCGTTCACCATCCCGGCGAGCTTCTCCCCGATCTGCGGCTCGGGCCAGTAGAAGTACTGGGGCGGCACCACCGAGATCGCCTGCACGTCGACCCCCATGCGATCCATGTCACGCAACCGCTGCTCCGGTTGGGTGAGCTTGGGCAGGATCTCGGCGAAGTGCGAGCGGTTGTACGCTTCGCTGGCGGGTCCGGAGAAGCCGATGAACGGGTCCTTGTCCGGAGTGAACAGCGGGGCTGCGATCTCTTCGGCTTCAGGGGTCATCACGTGCGCGTGGATGTCGATCACCACGCCGTTGCCGTTCGTCATCCCCATCCTCCGTCGGTACGGGCGTCGTCCGGGGTCGGGACGCCGTCGCAGGTCTGACATTATATACAACTTGCGTGGAGGCCCGTCTAGTGCGCGCCGTAGTTCCCGTCCTTCGGTCGGTAGAGGCCGAACGCCACCTCCGGGTCGCCGGGACGGAAGGTGCCGGTGACCTGCGCGCGCTCCCCCACCTCCCTCGTGCGAGCCGTGGTGGCGCGACCCAGCGCGAGCTGCGCGGGCTCCCACGCCGCGAGCGCCGCCGGCACGTCGTCACCGGCCGCGTCGATCGCCTCCGCGAGGGAGCGAGCATCCGCGGCCGCCTTCGCCGTGCCGGCGGCGATGTGCGGCCGGAGCGCGAACGCGGCATCGCCGACGAGACAGATCCTCCCGCGCACCATCGCGGGCACCTCGAGATCCACGATCACTTGGAGGAACGGCTCCGGGGTCGCGCGGATCAGATCCGTGAACGCCGGCGGCAGCTGCGCCGCCGACCCGCGGAGCTCGTCGAGGTGATCGTCGTGCACACCGCCCGCCGGCAGCGATAGATCGTGACGCACGCCGGACCGGTCCGTGAGCAGCGACGCCAGCGCACTCCCGTCCGGGACGTTCCGGTACCACACCCAGTTCATCGAACCACCGCCGGGCGCGGGGATCTCGTAGGACAGCACGTGCGTCCGATCGCCGACGTGGTAGGTGAGGAGGTGCCTGAGCTCCTCGCGGGCCCGGGTCGGCAGCTCGCGTTCGGAGAGCGTCCCTCGCCACCCGACGTAGCCGGCGTAGGTGGGAGACAGGTCGGGGAACAGCAGTCCGCGCACGGTCGATCGGATGCCGTCCGCTCCCACGAGCAGGTCGAAGGACCGGACGCTCCCGTCGGCGAAGCGGGCTCGGACCTCGGCGGCGCGGTTCGAGACGTCCACGAGATCCTTCCCCAGGTGATAGCGCGACGGGTCGAAGAAGTCGACGAGCGCTGCATAGAGGGTCGCGTAGGACGTGAACCGATACACGATCGGTTCCTCGAGGAGCACGTCTCCCGTCGCCGAGAGGTACCGGAGCGTCCGCGCCGACGAGCTCACCTGGCCGAGGTCGAGCAGTCCGTGCTCCTCGAAGTAGCGGGTCGTGACGGGGTGGAGCACGATCCCCGCCCCCCGACCCTCCAGCGGCACGGGCGACCGTTCGAAGATGTCCACCTCGCACCCGACGTCGCGCAGCTGCAGCCCGGTGATCAGTCCGCCGAGGGAGCCCCCGACGACGGCGACGCGCGGCCTCCCCGGGGGCACGGCCCTCAGTGCTTCAGCTCGACGGTGACGAAACGGAGCCTGGTCTCACCCACGTTCTCGAGATCGTGCACCAGCGGGTCATCGGGCGAATGTGTGAGGTACTTCGTCTCGCCGAGGGCATAGTCCCGTACGACGAACGAGCCGTCGGCGAAGCGCTGGAGCCCGCGCCCGGGCTCGACGACGGTCCAGAAGTAGGTGGCGTCGTGCACGTGGAACGGTCCACGCTCGCCTGGCCCCAGGCGCACCTCGAAGATCCGGACGTGGTCGTTCTCGAACCAGAGAGCGGTTCCGAGCTGGCGATTGCTCTCCGCCTCGGCCAGCTCCTGCGCGAAGTCGTCGAGCGAGAAGGTCCCTCGCTCCTCACCGATCGCCGTGCCGCCGTCCATCCCAGCCCCCTCAGCACACTCGTACATAAAATACAACTTGGTGGGAGAGCGCCGGACGCGCCGCGGCACCCGGTTCGGCGAGCGAAGGAGGAGCGTGCGGGCGGATCTCGCGATCGTGGGAGGCACCGTCGTGTCGGGCGCGGGGTCGCGGCGCGCCGATCTGGTGATCCACGACGGGCATGTCGCGGATGTGTCCGTCCCTGGCGGTGACGTCGAGGCAGCGACCGTGGTCGATGCCGGTGGTCTGCTCGTGGTGCCCGGGATGGTCGACACGCACGTGCACCTCATGGACCCGGGACCGACCGAGCGTGAGGACTTCCCCACCGGGACCGCCGCGGCCGCGGCGCGCGGCGGGACCACGATCATCGAGCACACCCCCGGGCCTCCCGTCCGCGATCCGGACGAGCTCGCCCACAAGCGCGCGGCGCTGCGCGG
>CBHFMJ010000239.1:0-3807 GCA_965994715.1 uncultured bacterium
GTCGGCCGCGCCGGCGGAGCCGGTCACGCTCGAGATGTGGATCCCGTTCAGCGCCGACCACGAAGTGGCGGGCGTCCAGGCGGCATTCGATGCGTTCACCGAGGAATACCCTTGGATCACGATCGACGTGACGACCGGCGTCGAGGACGACGCGAAGGTGCTCGCAGCGATCCGGGCCGGCACCCCGCCCGACGCGACGATGTCGTGGGCGCTGGACGATCTGGCGGCGTTCTGTGACTCCGGCGCGTGGCAGGACCTCACGCCGTACATCGAACAGGACGGGTTGGTCATCTCGGACCACTTCCCGCCGTCCGTGGAGCGGTACACCGGCTTCGGGGGCAAGCGGTGCGCCTTCCCGTTCCTGACCGACGCGGTCGGCCTGTACTACAACCGGGATCTCCTGGAGGCGAAGGGGTACACCGAACCTCCGAAGACGTACTCCGAGCTCACGACGATGGCCAAGGACCTGACCGAGTTCAACGCGGACGGATCCATCAAGGTCGCGGGCTTCGTGCCGTGGTTCGGGAACTACTACGTCAACGGGGATCCCCTGAACCACTCAATCGCGTGGGACGCGGACTGGTACAACGACGACGGCACGGCGGCCATGGGGAGCGACCCCGATTGGGCCGAGATGTTCCGGTGGCAGAAGGACCTCGTCGATTGGTACGGCGTCGACAAGCTCAAGAAGTTCGTGGCCGGCCAGGGCGACGAATGGGGGGAATCGAGCCAGGACTTCCAGAACGGGCGGATCGCGATGGCGCTCGACGGGGAGTGGCGAACGGCGTTCATCAAGAACGGCACGCCCGACCTGAACTACGGGACGGCCCCGTCGCCGGTCCCCGACGGCAAGGAGGACCTGTACGGGATCGGCCGTGTGGGCGGGACGATCATCGGGATCCCCCGCGGCTCGGCGCACGAGGCCGAGGCGTGGCTCCTCGTGAAGTTCATGGCCACCAACACAGAGAGCCTCGTCGCCGCGGCGAACGCGATCGGGAACGTCCCGACGACCTACGACTCGCTCGAGTCTCCCGACCTGTCCCTGCCCGAGCAGTTCGACACGTTCCTCGAAGTGTTCTCGAACCCGAACTCCCACTACAAGGACATGTCGGTGCTCGGCTCGGCGGACCAGGACCTCCTGGCGAGCTTCGCGGCGAAGTGGCAGTCCGGCAAGATCACCGATCTCGAAGCGGGTCTGTCCGATGTGGCGGAGCAGATCAACGATCAGCTGGAGCAAGCCGGCGGCTGATCGAGGAGGAGGAGCGATCGCCGGAACCCTGACAGCGGCGACGCGCCGGCCCGTCTCGAAGAGACGACCGGCGCGCCGCCGCGCCCGGCGCTACGGCACGGTCTCCCTGTTCATGCTGCCCTGGATCATCGGCTTCTCGGTCTTCATCGCGTACCCGATGATCGCGAGCTTCTACTACTCCTTCACGAACTACGACCTCCTGGAAGATCCGACGTTCGTGGGTCTGCAGAACTACCGATTCATGTTCATCAAGGACCCGATGTTCTGGCAGGCGATGCGGAACACGCTGTGGATCATCGCGGTGGGCGTCCCTCTGCAGATCGTGACCTCGCTCTCCCTCGCGTGGCTCCTGACCCGGCCGACACGAGGGTCCCGGTACTACCGGACGATGCTCTTCCTGCCGACGATGGTCCCTCCCGTGGCGGCCGCGCTGGGGTTCGTGTTCCTGTTCAACCCCGCGACCGGCCCGATCAACCAGGGTCTGCAGGCCGTCGGCGTGGACGACCCACCCCTGTGGTTCTACAGCGCGTTCTGGTCGAAGTGGGGCCTCGTCTTCCTCAGCCTCTGGGGTGTCGGGCAGACGATGATGATCTTCCTCGCCGGGCTCCTCGACGTCCCGCGCCAGCTGTACGAGGCCGCCGAGATCGAGGGGGCGGGCGCCTGGCAGCGCTTCCGCTACGTCACCTTGCCGATGATCTCCCCGGTGATCTTCTTCTCGGTCGTGATCGGCGTGATCGCCGGCTTCCAGTACTTCACGCAGGCCTACGTCGCGAGCTTCGCGGTGTCCGGTCAGCCGACGGGGGGCGCCGCATCGAACATCGGCGGACCTGAGGAGTCCACGCTGTTCTACTCACTGCATCTGTACATCAAGGGGTTCGCGCACTTCCAGATGGGCTACGCGTCGGCGATGGCCTGGATCCTGTTCCTGATCATCATGGCGTGCACGATCGTGATCATCCGGACGTCGCGACGGTGGGTCCACTACCAGGGAGGCTTCCGATAGCCGCCACCGCCACCTCCCGGACGAGCTCCTCCCCCGCCGCCACCGTGCGCAAGCGGCGGCCGGTCCCACCGAGCGTCCGACGGCGACGGTTCCTGACCGATGTGGGCAACCACGCGGCCCTGATCGCGGTCAGCATCATGTTCCTGCTCCCGATCGCGTTCATCGTGCTGACCGCGTTGATGACCGACGGCCAGGCACGAACCCCCGACATCTGGCCCGACCCCTTCCGATGGGAGAACTTCGTCGATGTCTTCGACCGTATCCCGTTGCTGCGATACACCCTGAACACCGCGACGATCGCGACCCTGGCGACGGTCGGCGTCGTCGTGTCGTGCGTTCCCGTCGCGTACGCCCTCTCGAGGATGCGGTGGCGAGGGAGGAACGCCTCGTTCCTGATCGTGCTGTCCACGATCATGTTGCCGGTCCAGGTGACGATCGTCCCTCTCTACATCCTGTTCGTGCGCTTCGGATGGATCGGGACGATGAAGCCGCTGATCGTGCCGTTGTTCTTCGGGGACGCGTTCACGATCTTCCTGCTCCGGCAGTTCTTCCTCACGATCCCGTCCGAGCTCTCCGACGCCGCCAGGGTCGACGGCGCGAGCGAGTTCCAGATCATGACCCGTGTGATCGTGCCGCTGGCCAAGCCGGCGATCGCCGCCGTGGCGCTCTTCCAGTTCCTGTACTCGTGGAACGACTTCTTCGCGCCCCTCCTCTACCTGGTGCAGGACCCTGACAAGTGGACCTTGTCCATCGCGCTCTCGGAGTTCCGGAGCCAGTACCACGTGGAATGGAACCTCACGATGGCCGCGGCCGTGCTGTTCGTGATGCCGGTGATCGTGCTGTTCTTCCTCGCCCAGCGGGCGTTCATCGAGGGCGTGACGCTGACCGGCACCAAGGGCTGACCGGTTCCTTCCGTTTCCGTGCGACCGCGCCGGGGTACGGATGCATCAGACCGACAGCGAAGGAACCCGAGGGAGCCCTCGCTGTGTCATCCGGGCAGTTGGCACCACCGACGAAGGGAGCACCATGCTTGCAGAAGGGATCGGCGGCATCGGCATCGTGGGCATCGTTGTCCTCGTGCTGGTCGTTCTGGCGGTCCTCGCCTTCATGAGGCGAGCCTGACCGTCCGGTAGTCTCGAACGCGGGTCCTCCGGCCCTATGGTCGGAGGACTCTCCACGCTCAGAGCTCGTCGCGAGGCCGTCAGGCCCGCGCCTGACCTGCAAGAACTCAGAGGAGGGCGGAGGTGAACCATCGAGGCGTGCGCCCGAGGATGAATCCGTGATCGGCCGGAGGAAACCGCGCGGTGAGTCGACGATCCGCAACATCTTCGATGCGACCAAGGCGATCGAGCAGATGGCGGCGACCCACGCGGAGGGCCACGACTGTCTCATCTGCAAGGCGGCGAATGGCGATAGTGAGGCGCAGGCGATCATCCTGCTCGAACTCAAGAAGCGCGGCCACGAGAAGGCGATGGACCCGCCGTGACCCTCATCTGCGTCTGTGCGCTCTCACCCGGGGTCGCCAGCCAGCGCCCCGGAAGCAGACCTTGACACT
>CBHFMJ010000240.1:0-3745 GCA_965994715.1 uncultured bacterium
TATGCGGAGATCGTCTCGGCGTCCTCGGGTCGGGAACGGCGGAGGACGAGCCGATCCGTGACGAGGCGGTCGAAGTCGGCGTCGGCCAGCATGGCCGCACAGCGTACCCAGTAGCCTGCCGAGAGACGGACCGAGAGGAGGAACCAGTTGGAACCGTGGTCCTACGAGGCGAAGGGTCGAACCGACGAGCATGTCGTCGACAGCCGGGCGCTCCGTGGGAACCCCCTGGGCGATCCCCACGAGCGTCCGGTCTGGGTCTCCACCCCGCCCGGCTACGACGATGATGCCGACCGGCGGTACCCCTCCGTCTACGTGATCCAGGGCCTCACCGGGCAGCTGGACGCGTGGAGGAACCGGTCACCGTTCCGGCGGAACTTCCCGGAGCTGGCCGACGATCTTTTCGCACGAGGGGAAGCGCCGCCGGTGATCGTGGTCTGGGTGGACTGCTGGACGTCGCTCGGCGGCAGTCAGTTCCTCGACTCGCCCGGCACCGGCAACTACCTGACCTACCTCTGCGACGAGATCGTGCCATTCGTGGACGAGCGCTACCGCACGATCGCGGATCGGGACCATCGCGGGATCCAGGGCAAGTCCAGCGGCGGCTACGGCGCGATGGTGGTCCCCATGCTCCGGCCCGACCTCTGGGGAGGACTGGCGACCCATGCCGGCGATGCGCTGTTCGAGACCTGCTACCTCCCGGAGTTCCGCGAGTCCGCTCGTGTGCTCCGCGATCGGTACGATGGGTCCTACGACGCCTTCTGGAAGGACTTCCGGAGCCGGCCGGCGTTCTCGAAGGACGGCGACGAGCACCTGCTGAACGACTGGTGCATGGCCGCGTGCTACTCGGCCGATCCCGACGGCACCGTCCGTCTCCCCTTCGACACCGCGACGGGTGAACTGATCCCCGAGATCTGGGAGCGATGGCTGGGGCTCGACCCGGTGCGGATGGTGCCGCAGCACGCCGAGACGCTGCGCTCGATGCGCGCGATCTACATCGATGCCGGGAAGAAGGACCAGTACTTCCTCGACCTCGGCGCCGAGGCGTACCGACGGGCCCTGGAGGCGATCGGTGTCACCGACGTGTCGTTCGAGCTCTTCGACGCGACCCACATGGCGATCGAGTACCGGTATCCGCTCAGCCTCGGATACCTCGCGGAACGCCTCTCCGCCTGACGCGCAACGGACCGGCATCATTCCGTAAGCGTTCACTTACATTCGTGTATGATGCTCACCTCGGCTGCATCGGGCAGCCGGAAAGGGGGGATCTGCGATGACGGACTATCTGCTGCTCTACAGCGGGGGCAGCATGCCGGAGAGCGAGGAAGAGCAGGCCACGGTCATGAAGGCGTGGGACGTGTGGATGCACGACCTCGGCTCGGCGCTGAAGGACGGGGGGAACCCGTTCGCTCCCGGCGCCGCGAAGACGATCTCCGCCGACGGCGGGGTGCGCGACGGCGCCGGATCGGCGAGCGGATACTCGGTCATCTCGGCCGACTCGCTCGACGACGCCACGGCCAAGGCACAGGGCTGCCCGGTGCTGCAGGGTGGGGCGACCATCGAGGTGTACGAGACGTTCTCGGTGATGTAAGACGGCCCCGGGTCACGCCACACCGGCCGCGGCCGGTCCGCGTGCCTCGAGGCGCCCCCTTCCTGGGGGGGGGGGGCGGCGGGGCGGGGGGCCCCCCCCCCCCCCCCCCGCCACCGCATCCGTGATCAGGATCTCGCCGGGTGCGGCCGTGGCGGCGAGATGCGCCGCCACGTTGACCGTGTCGCCCAGCGCGGTGAACTCGCTGGCCTCACCGCGCGAGATGTAGCCCACGAACGCCGAGCCGGTGTGCACGCCCGCGCCGAGGGGGATCCACGGACCGTCCGGGGATCCGTAGCCCGCGGCCTCGAAGAGCGCCCGAGCCGTCTCCACCGCCACCCGTGCGTGCCCCTCGCCCGCCATGAAGGGGAGGAAGAAGCCGACCACCTCGTCGCCCACGAACTTGTCGAGCAGCGCCTCGTGCTCGAAGAGGACCTGGGTCGCGACCGAGTAGAAGCGCTGCATGAGACGGGTGAACTCGAAGGTCCCCATCTCTCTCGCGAGATCGCTCGAGCGACGGACGTCCGCGAACAGGAACGAGACGTCGACCTCGGCCCCCATCACCTCCGCGGACCCGAGTCCGATCACGCAGCGTCGGCACAGGTTCGGATTCTTGTCCCAGGGGCCGTACTTCTCGGAGAGATGGCGGAAGACGAATCCACCTGGTCCACGGAACGGGATGCTGCAGAACTTGCACCTCGGATCCGAGGGGAGGATCCCGAACGTCCGGCGACCGAGCACCATGTGCCGGGCCGTCCCCAGGAGGCATGCCCGCCACTCGTCTTCCGGGACCTTCGCGCCCTTGGCCATCCGTCGACCCGAACCATAGCGACAGCGCGCCGGGGAGACCATCCCCGCTGCCCTCGAGGCCTGCGACGATAAGCGAGCGATGGACCGGTTGCTGCGACTGTTGCCCGGCGAGCGGCGCGTCGTCGCGCCGGCGGCCGCCGCGGCCTTCGCATCCGCGGCCGGGCTCACGCTCGCCTCCAGCAGCATCGACGCCCTCCTGTTCTCGCGAGGTGGGGTCGACGACCTGCCGCTCCTGTATGTCTTCCTCGGCGTGACGATGTTCCTCGCGACGCTCGGCGTGTCCGTCCTGCTGGGGCGGGTCGGCCGGGGGCGGGCGTTCCTCGCGGTCCCTGCAGCGATCGCGGCGATCGCGGCGGGATCACGCATCCTCCTCGCGATCGGCGTCGGATGGATCTACCCGGCGCTGTGGTTGCTCCGGGGGGCGTCCGAGTTCCTCCTCGGCATGGCCGTGTGGGGGCTCGCGGGTCTCGTGACCGACACGCGGCAGGCCAAGCGCTTCTTCCCACTGATCGGCGGCGCCGCCGTCATGGGGCAGGTCCTCGGCGGCCTGGCCACCCGCCCGCTGGCGGGGTGGCTCGGGGCGGAGAACCTGATCCTCGTGTGGCTCGGGACGCTCGCGCTCGTCGTCGCGTTGGGCCGGACGCTCGTCATGGCCGCGGGAGCGAGCGTGCGTCCCCAACGGCGGCGCCGGCCGTCGGCGGTCGCGGAGATGCGGGACGGTCTCCGCCAGGCGCTCCGCTCCCCGTTGCTCAGGTGGATGTCGGTGGGGTCGGTCCTGTTCTCCCTCCTGTTCTTCTCGCTGTACCTGCCGTTCTCACGCGCCGCGGTGGCGCGGTATCCGCGGCCGGACGATCTGGCCGGGTTCCTCGGGCTCTTCCTCGGCGTGTCCACCGCGGTGACGTTGGTGCTGTCGCTCCTCGTGATGAACCGCCTCTTGTCGAGGCTCGGGATCCCGACCGTGATGATGGTCCTGCCCGTGCTCTATCTCGCGGCCTTCGGGGTGCTCACGGTGGCCTCCACGTTCACGATCCTCCTCGTCTTCCGGTTCGCCCAGGTGGTCTGGCTCCAGGGCGGTGCCACCAGCGCGTGGGAGGCGGTGATCAACACGGTCCCCGGCGATCGGCGCGACCGGATGCGTGCCTTCCTCTACGGCGGGCCGACGCAGGTGGGCACGGTGCTCGCCGGGATCGTGACGATGGTCGGCGAGCGATCCCTGTCGCCGAGGATCCTGTACGCGATCGGCCTGGTCGCCGCCGCCGCGGCCACGTACGCGATGTGGCGCGTGCGGAGGGCCTACGCGGAGGAGCGCGTCATCGCGCTCCGCGAGGGTCGGCCCAACGGGGTCGGCGG
>CBHFMJ010000241.1:0-3733 GCA_965994715.1 uncultured bacterium
CCTGGCCCTCGGCGAGCTCGAGGTCCTCGCGGTCGACCTCGAGCTCGGCGGCGGCGGCGACGAGGAGCTGGCCGCGTACGTCGGCAGCTGCGGCCAGGATCGCGCGACCGGAGTTGAAGGTGGTCTGCGACCCGCACGAGCCCATGTCCCAGTTCGCCGCCGCGGTGTCTTGGTAGAGCAGGGTGAAGTTCTCCGGCTCCATCCCGAGCTCCTCTGCGACGAACGTCGGCATCGCCATGACGGCTCCGCTGCCGTTCTCCTGGGCGCCGGTCACGATCGTCCCGCTGCCGTCGCCGTTCAGATGGACGTAGGCGCCGGAAGGAGCCGGTCCCGAGGGCCACCAGCCCACGGCGACGCCGATCGCCTCATCCTCGGGGAGGTCGCGCTCGTACCCGATCATCTCGACGGCGCGCTCCAAGGTCTGCTTCACGCCGATCTCGTCGAAGACCTGACGCGTCGGACCCTCCGCGCCCTCCTCGATCAGCGTGCGCCGGCGGAGCTCCACCGGATCGATGCCGAGCTCCCGCGCGACCTCGTCCATGTGCTGCTCCAGACCCCAGCACACCTGGGGAGCGGTGGGCGCCCGCACCGAACCGGACGGCTGCCGGTTCGAGTAGTTGAGGAACGACTCCACGGAGATGGCGTCGATCACGTACGGGCCGCACGCGTGCATCGCGGCCATCTGCCCGAGGAATCCGCCCTCGCCGCAGTACGCGCCCTTGTCCAGGACCAGCCGAGCCCTCCGCGCCACGAGGCGTCCGTCCCGCGTCGCCCCCGTCTCGAACTCCATCACGATCCCCTCGCGGCGCTGTGCGATCGCCCGGAACTCCTCCTCGCGGGAGAAGACCAGCCGCACCGGACGGCGCGCGGCGCGGGCGAGGGCGGCCACCTGCGCCTCGAAATGCAGGTCGCACTTCGCTCCGAACCCGCCGCCCAGGAGCGGGACGACCACCCGAACGTTCGCCTCCGGGATCTGCAGGGTCTGCGCGACGCCCGAGCGTGCGGCGTAGGGGACCTGGGTCGAGGACCAGATCGTGACCTGGTCGCCGCGCCACTCGGCGAGGACGGCGCGCGGCTCGATCGGCACACCCTGCGAGGCGTCGGACTCGTAGCGGCTCTTCACGACGACGTCGGCCTCGGCCATCGCGGCGTCCGCGTCGCCCTTGACGATCGTCGCGTAGGAGATCGTGTTCCCGTCGGCCACCATCTGCTCGTCGCGCTCGTACGAGGCCCAGTCGGCGTGGACGAGCGGGGCGTCCGGATCCATCGCCGCGACGAAGTCCGTCAGCGCCGGCAGCGGTTCGTACTCCACCTCGATCATGCGCGCCGCCTCGGCCGCGGCGGCCTCGGTCAGCGCGGCCACACCCGCCACGATCTCACCCTCGAACCGCACGACGTCCTTCGCGAACAGGGTGCGATCCTGCACGAGCCCCCCGAAGCGGACGTCGGGCAGGTCGTCCTGCGTGATCACCGTGACGACGCCGGCCAGCGCGCGGGCCTTCGTCGTGTCGATGCGGAGGATCCTCGCGTGGGGATGGTCCGCGTAGCGGAACGCGGCATGCGCCATGCCGGTGGACGCGAGGTCGGCGGTGTAGCGACCGGCGCCCGTCACCTTCTCCCGACCGTCGGGACGGATGAACGTCGTGCCTGCCGAGGTGTCGACCGCCATCAGGTGCCCTCCGTTCCGGTGGCGCACATCATCGTCGGTGCCCGCAGCTCCGACAAACGCCCGCGAACGCACCTCGGATCCGTGCCACCTGGGAGTGATCTCGATCACGGCGGGACGCCACGGATCCGATGCTAGGGTCGGCCGGGTGCCCGACCTCGAGAGCGTGCTCGCCGGCCTGAACGATCCCCAGCGCGAAGCCGCGCTCGCACTCCGCGGACCCGTCGTGATCCTGGCTGGTGCGGGGACGGGGAAGACGACCACCATCACGCATCGGATCGCCTGCCAGGTCCGGAGCGGAGCGTTCGATGCCTCGCAGATCCTCGCCGTCACCTTCACGGACAAGGCGGCGCGTGAGCTGAAGCGACGGCTCCAGGCGCTCGAGGTCGACGGGGTGGAGGCGCGCACGTTCCATTCCGCCGCGCTGGCACAGCTCTCGCGCCTGTGGCCCGCGCACACGGGCGAGCCGCTCCCTGACGTCTTGAACGCCAAGGCTCCACTCATCGCCTCGCTCGCGAACGCTTTGCCTCCGCCACACAGGTTCCTCCCCCGACGCGAGCTCGCCGGCGAGATCGAGTGGGCCAAGAACAGGATGATCGAGCCAGCCCGCTACCTGGCAGAGCTGGGCGACCACGAGCCGCCGATCCCCGCCGAGCTGATGCTGCGGATCTACGACGGCTACGAGCGTCGCAAGCGCGCGATGGGTGGACTGGACTTCGAGGACATGCTCGGACTCGCACTCCGACTCTTCGATGACCATCCTGATGCCGCCGACGCCGTCCGATCGCGGTTCTCCGCGTTCACCGTGGACGAGTTCCAGGACGTGAATCCGCTGCAGGCGGGGCTGCTCGACCGGTGGCTCGGCGACCGCGACGACCTCTGCGTGGTGGGCGACGACTACCAGACGATCTACGCGTTCACGGGGGCGTCGCCGGAGCACCTGCTGGACTTCACGCGTCGATTCCCGCGCGCGGCGGTGGTTCGCCTCGAAGAGAACTACCGGTCCTCTCCCGAGATCCTCGAGCTCGCGAACCGGCTCGCGCCCCGAATGGGAGGCATCCGGAAGACCCTCCGACCCAACCGACCGTCAGGTCCGTCCCCGGTCGCCCGAGCCGAGCCCGATGAGGACGCCGAGGTCACCGCCGTCGTGCGGGCGGTGCAGCGGCTGCACCTCGAGGAGGCGGTACCGCTCGAGGAGATCGCGGTCCTCTCGCGGATCAACGCTCGATCCGAGCAGTTCGAGGAAGCGTTCGCCGCCGCGCGCATCCCGTACCAGGTCCGCGACGGAGCGTTCCTCCGGCGACCCGGACCGCGCGGGGTCGTGCAACGGTTGCAGCGAGCGAGCGCGGACGCCGCCGTGGCCGAGGTCGTCGTCGGTATCACCGACCAGCTCGGGTACGACCCACGAGCGTCTCCCGATGCCGACGAGGAGATGACGCGCCAGTCCGACCTGGCGCGCATGCGTTCCCTTGCGACGGAGTTCCAGGGAACCCATCCCGATGGTGGCCCGGCGGCGTTCCTCGCCGAGCTCGCCCAACGGTTCTCCACCGCGCACACGGGCCGCGGCGTGAACCTGCTCACCTATCACCGGGCGAAGGGGCTCGAGTTCGACGCCGTGTTCCTCCCGCGGATGATCGACGGCGAGCTGCCGTTCCGCTCGGGCCGAGCCAAGGCCGACCCGCGAGAGGAGCGACGGCTGCTCTACGTCGGGATCACGCGCGCCCGCCGGTACCTCTTCCTCACCTGGCCCAGGAGCGGTCGATCGCGGCCGAGCCCGTTCCTCGACGAGATGGAGCTCTCACCTCCGGAGCTTCCCGTGCGAACCTCGTCGCCGGGCGTCCCGGTCGCCGTGCCTCGCGGCGGGCCGTTGTTCGATCGGCTGAAGGACTGGCGCCGCAGGCGGGCGCAAGCGGACGGTGTTCCGGCCTACGTCGTGTTCCACGACCGCACGCTCGCCGAGATCGCGGAGCGGAAATGCAAGGACTGGGCCGACCTCGCGGCGGTCTCCGGCGTGGGGCCGGCCAAGCTCGAGCGGTACGCGGACGAGGTCCTGGCGGTCGTCGCGGG
>CBHFMJ010000242.1:0-3690 GCA_965994715.1 uncultured bacterium
TTCATCGCGCTGAAGGTGGCGCGCGATGCCAAGGCAGGCTGGGACATCCGGAAGGACGGCGTCGGCGCCGGTCCCACGCTCGGCCTGTACGTCTCGACCGAGACGCACATCGTGTCGATCCGCGGCGCGGACATGCTGGGCCTCGGGTCGGGCAACGTCAGGAAGGTCGCCGTGGACGACGGCTACCGGATCCGCGTGGACGAGCTCCGCGCGGCGATCGCCGAGGATCGCGCGGCCGGCGTCCACCCGATCGCGGTGGTGGCGAACGCCGGAACGGTCTCCACGGGCGTCGTCGATCCGCTCGAGGAGATCGCCGACGTGTGCCGCGACGAGGATCTCTGGTTCCACGTCGACGCCGCGTACGGCGGACCGGCCATGCTCGCCGACGACCTTCGTCCCCTGTTCGCCGGCATCGAGCGCGCAGATTCGGTGGCGTTCGACCCGCACAAGTGGCTGTACACACCGCAATCGGGCGGCTGCGTGATCGTCCGGGATATGGAGTTGATGCGGCGGGCGTTCGACGTCGACTACGTCGCGTACGTGGTCAAGGACGAGGAGCACACTGACTGGGGCATCGACCTCGGACGGAACTCGCCCAACTTCAGTCGGGGGTTCTGGGCGCTGAAGGTGTGGGTGTCACTCCTCGCGCACGGTCGGACGGCCTACGGGCGTCGGATATCCCACGATGCCGCCCTCGCTCGTTACCTCGGCGCGCGGGCGGAGGAGTCGGACGAGTTCGAGCTGATGACGCCGGTGGGCCTGTCGATCACGTGCTTCCGCTACGTGCCGGCAGACCTCTCGGCATCGGGCGCCAGAGGAAACGAGCCGGACCGAGACGCGTACCTCGATCTGCTGAACAACCGGCTGATGACCGAGATCCAGCTGGACGGGCGCGTCTACTGCTCGAACGCCGTCCTGGGCGACCGCTTCTGCCTGCGGTCGTGCATCGTGAACTACCGGACGGAGGCCGAGGACATGGACGCGCTCTTGGATGTGGCATCCGAGCTGGGCGCGAAGCTCGACGTCGAGCTCCGTCCCGAGGCGTTGCGATGACCTGGTGGTCGCTGCTCGGCTCGGGGGAGTTCCAACCCTGGTCGGAGCCGGTCGACCGCCGACTGGTCGAGGAGGCGGACGGTGACGGCCGGGTGCTGATCCTCCCCACCGCGTCCGCCCCCGAGGGAAAGGACGTATTCGAGCGTTGGGGATCCCTCGGCCTCGCCCACTTCTCGCGACTGGAGATCGCCGCCGAGGTATTAGAGCTCAAGACGAGGGAGGACACCGACGACCCGCGGCTGATCGAACGGCTCGAGGGCGCGTCCGCCGTCTATCTCTCCGGTGGGAACCCCGCGTATCTCGCATCGACGCTCACCGAGAGCGACTTCCTGGACGCGCTCGTCAAGCAGCTCGACCGGGGGATGGCCTACGCGGGCTGCAGCGCCGGCGTCGCGTGCCTCAACGAGGTCACGTTCGACAGCGACACGACCGACGTCGATCAGATCTTCAAGCAGGGGTTGAACCTGATCCCGCGCACGCTCTTCGCACCGCACTGGGACATGGTGGACACATGGATGCCGGGAGCAGCCGAGTTCCTCGTGGAGTCCGCCCCGGAGGGTTCCACCTTCATCGGGATGGACGAGGACACCGCGATGGTGGGCGACGGCTCGGCCTGGGAGGTCCTCGGCAAGAGCGGCATCCACGTACGGATCGACAGAACCTGGACGACGTACCGGGACGGCGAGCGATTCGACCTCGCGCTGGTCTGAGGGGCGGCAGAGATGGACGAGATGTACCACGACGGCAACCGCGAGCTGCAGGATCGCTTCGACACGCGCCGGCTCGCCGACCGGATCGAAGACGTGCTGGTCCACGACACGTTCACGGAGCATGACCGCGCGTTCGTCGAGACGCGGGACATGTTCTTCCTCGCGACGGCCGACGAGGACGGCAAGCCGAACGTGAGCTACAAGGGCGGCGACCCCGGCTTCATCCGTGTCGTCGACGAGCACACCCTCGCGTTCCCGAACTACAACGGCAACGGGATGTACCTGTCGGCGGGGAACCTGCTCCGGAACCCGCACGTGGGGATCCTGTTCATCGACTTCGAGCGGCGGAATCGGATGCGCGTGAACGGCGAGGCCTCCGTGGACTTCGACGACGTACTCCGCTCGCAGTGGCCGGAAGCGCAGTTCGTGGTCCGCGTGCGCGCGCGGGAGATCTTCCCGAACTGTCCTCGCTACGTGCACCGGTACCAGAAGGTCGCTCCGTCAGAATTCGTTCCGCGGGAGGACTGCGAGACCCCGGTGCCGTCGTGGAAGCGCGCCGACTGGGCCGTCGACGTGCTGCCCGAAGGCGACCCCGCCCTCGACCCGAGCGCGACGGTCGTCTGATGGAGACGGTCACGGTCGCTGCGGTCCAGGCAACGCCGGAGTTCCTCGACCGCGATGCCACCGTGCAGAAGGTGGTGCGCCTGACGAAGGAAGCCGCCGGCCAGGGAGCGCGGCTGATCGTGTTCCCGGAGACCTTCATCCCGACCTATCCGGACTGGGTCTGGCGCGCGGCCGCCTGGGTGGGTCCGTTCGAGGCGCTCACGGCACGCCTCCGCGAGGAATCGGTCCAGGTGCCGTCGTCGGCGACCGACGAGATCGGGAAGGCTGCGAAGCGGGCGAAGGCCTACCTCTCGGTCCGTGAACGAGCTCGACGGTGGCACGATCTACAACGCCCAGCTGCTGTTCGGTCCCGACGGCGAGCTCGTGAGGAAGCACCGGAAGCTGATGCCGACCGGCGGCGAGCGGATGGTATGGGGGTTCGGCGACGGGTCCGACCTCGACCCGGTCGAGACGCCCTTCGGGCGCGTCGTCGGGTTGATCTGCTGGGAGAACCTGATGCCGCTCGCGCGGACCGCGATCTAGCGAAGGGCGTCGACATCTGGGCGGCCCCCACGTGGGACAACGACGAGAACTGGATCGCGAACCTCCGGCACATCGCCCGCGAGGGTCGCGTGTACGTGATCGGCGTCTGCACGTTGCTCCGCGGCTCCGACATCCCCGACGACATCCCGGGTCGTGAGCTGTGGGGCGGCGAGGAGGACTGGGCGAACCCGGGATGGTCCGCGATCGTCGATCCCGAGGGTCAGCTCCTGGCGGGCCCGCTCGTGGAGGAAGAGGGCATCCTCTCCGCTGAGATGGATGCCGAGGTCGGGAGGGCGGCGCGGTACAAGTTCGATCCCGTCGGCCACTACGGCCGGCCAGACGTGTTCACGCTGGTCGTGAACGACGCGCCGAAGCGGTCGGTGACGTCCGAGTAGCATCCGGGCGTGTCCGCCAAGCAGCAGCTAACCCGCGACGATCCGATCGAGGAGCGCGCCCCCGCGATCATCCGGCGCCTCTCCGAGGCCTACCCCGACGCGAAGGTCGCCCTGCACTTCACGAACCCGCTCGAGTGCCTGGTCGCGACCGTCCTCTCTGCTCAGTCCACCGACGAGACGGTGAACAGGGTCACCGAGACGCTGTTCCAGAAGTACCGGACCGCCGAGGACTACCTGCGCGTGTCCGAGGACGAGCTGAAGGCTGACATCCACGCGACCGGGTTCTTCAATCAGAAGGCGATCTCGATCCGCGAGGCATGCCGCCGGATCGTCGAGGAGTACGGCGGTGAGGTGCCCGGCACGATGGAGGACCTGATCACGCTCCG
>CBHFMJ010000243.1:0-3648 GCA_965994715.1 uncultured bacterium
CACTCCTCGGATCTTCTTCGGATCCTTCAGGAGGGCCTTCAGGTACCTGATCCTGCCGAGCAGCTCCTTGTGTTCCTGCTCGAGCTCGGTGCGCGCCAGCTTGGTCAGTCGGCGCAGCGGCATGTCCAGGATGTGGTTCGCCTGGATCTCCGACAGCTTGAACGTGTTCATCAGCTTGGAACGAGCTCGCTCGGCGTCCTGGGATGCCCGGATGATCTTGATCACCTCGTCGAGGTGATCGAGGGCGATCAGCAGGCCCTGCACGATGTGGTCGCGTTCCTCCGCCTTGCGGAGGTCGAACCGGGCTCGGCGCGTGACGACGTCGACCTGGTGGTCCACGTAGTACCCGATCGCCTCGGCCAGGTTCAGCGTGCGCGGGATCCCATCGACGAGCGCCAACATGATCACGCCGAACGACTCCTGCAGCTGCGTGTGCTTGTAGAGCTGGTTGAGCACGACCTGGGGATTGGCCCCGCGCTTCAGGTCGATCACGAGGCGCATCCCGGCCCGCCCCGAGGAGTGGTCCTTGAGGTCGGCGATCTCCTTCACCTTGCCGGTCCGCACCAGCTCCGCGATCTTCTCCGCGAGGCGAGCCTTGTTCACCTGATAGGGCAGCTCGGTGACGACGATGCGAGCCCGACCCCCGGATCCCTCCTCGACCGAACACACCGCGCGGATCTTGATCGAGCCGCGCCCGGTCTCGTACGCGTCCCGGATGCCGTCGCGGCCCATGATGACTGCGCCCGTCGGGAAGTCGGGTCCCCTGACGAACTTCATGAGCTGCGCCGGCGTGGCCTCCGGATGGTCCAGCGTGTGGACCACCGCATCGATCACCTCGCCGAGGTTGTGCGGCGGGATGTTCGTGGCCATACCGACCGCGATCCCGCCCGAGCCGTTGACGAGGAGGTTGGGGAAGCGTGAAGGGAGCACCACGGGCTGCTGCTCGTAGCCGTCGAAGTTCGGCACGAAGTCCACGGTGTCGGAGTCGATGTCGCGGAGGAGCTCCATCGCGATCGGCGCGAGGCGCGCCTCCGTGTAGCGCATCGAGGCCGGCGGGTCGCCGTCGACCGACCCGAAGTTCCCGTGGGGATCCACCAGCGGGTGCCGCAATGAGAAGTCCTGCGCCATCCGGACCAGCGCGTCGTAGATCGGCGCGTCGCCGTGCGGGTGGTACTTCTTCATCACCTCGCCGACCGCCGCGACACTCTTGCGATGCGGACGATCGGGTCGGAGTCCCGATTCGAGCATCGACCAGAGGATCCGCCGATGGACGGGCTTCAGGCCGTCGCGAACCTCCGGCAACGCCCTGCCCACGATGACGGACATCGCGTAGTCGAGATAGGACCGCTGGATCTCCTCTTCGAGCTGGACCGGCTCGATCCTCCCCGCGAACAACTCCTCCTGCGCCATCTCCCGCGAACCTCTCTTCTCCTCGAGGGGCTACGCTCGCCTTCGGCTCGCTCCTTGAGCCCCCGAACTCCCTCTTCTCTCGGGGACTACGCTCGCCTTCGGCTCCCCCCGAACCCCCTACACGTCCAGGTTCTGGACGTACTTCGCGTTGGTCTCGATGAATTCCTTGCGCGACGGCACGTCCTCCCCCATCAACACGGTGAACAGGTGCGCCGCCGTGGCCGCGTTCTCCAGCGTCACCTGGAGGAGGGTGCGCCGCTCGGGGTCCATCGTCGTGTCCCAGAGTTGATGCGCGTCCATCTCACCGAGACCCTTGAACCGCTGCGGATCGAGCTTCTTGCTCCCGTTGCCGTTCTTCTTCCGGAACGAGTCCCATTCGCGCTCCGTGTAGAAGTAGTGCTCTGCCTTCCCCTCCTTCAGCAGGTACAGGGGCGGCTGCGCCAGGTACACGTACCCCGCGTCGATCAGCTGCGGCATGTGCCGGAAGAAGTACGTGAGGAGCAGGGTCCGGATGTGCGCCCCATCGACGTCGGCGTCCGCCATCAACACGATGCGGTGGTACCGGGCCTTCTCGAGCTCGAACTCGTCGCCGATCCCGGTCCCGATCGCGGTGATCAGGGCTTGGATCTCGAGGTTCTCGAGGATCTTGTGGAGTCGGGCCTTCTCGACGTTGAGGATCTTCCCGCGGATCGGCAGGATCGCCTGCGTGGCCGGGTCCCGCGCCTGCTTGGCGCTTCCCCCCGCCGAGTCCCCCTCCACGATGTAGAGCTCGCAGGCAGCCGGATCACTCAACTGGCAATCGGCGAGTTTGCCGGGGAGCGAGCCGCCCTCCAGGAAGGACTTGCGACGGGTGAGATCACGCGCCTGCTTCGCCGCCATCCGCGCCTTGGCGGCCTGCTGGCTCTTCTGGATGATCCGCCGCGCTTCCGTGGGATGCTCCTCGAGCCACTCGGCGAGCTGGGCGTTCACCGTGGTCTCGACGAACGATCGCATGGAGGCATTGCCGAGCTTCGTCTTGGTCTGTCCTTCGAACTGCGGTTCTCGCAACTTCACCGACAGGATCGCGACGAGGCCCTCTCGCACGTCCTCGCCGATCACGTTCTCCTCCTTCTCCTTGAGAAGCCCCTTTGAACGGGCGTACCGATTCAGCACGTTCGTGAGTGACTTCTTCAGACCCTCCTCGTGCATCCCGCCTTCGTGCGTGTTGATCGTGTTCGCGAAGGAGTAGACGGACTCGGAGTAGCCGTTCGTCCACTGCAGCGCGAGCTCGACCTCGGCGTCCTCGGCCCTCTCACCGATGGGGATGACGCGTGTGATCGAATCCTTCCCTGTCGCGAGATGCTTCACGAAGTCGACCAGGCCGCCGTTGAAGCGGAACACGTCCTTGTGCGTCGGCTTTTCGCGCTCGTCCACCAGGTGGATCTCGAGGCCGGCGTTCAAGAACGCGAGCTCGCGGAGGCGCTCGGTGAGCTCCGTCCGCTTGAAGTCGATCTCCTCCGTGAAGATCTCGGGATCGGGCCAGAAGCGGATCGTGGTCCCGCTCTTCTTGCTCGCCCTGCCTTTCGTGAGCTTCGAGGTGGAGCGGCCGCGGGCGTACCCCTGCGACCAGGCGAATCCGTCGCGCAAGATGTCGGCCGTCATCTTCTCGGAGAGCGCGTTCACGACGGAAACCCCGACGCCGTGTAACCCGCCAGAGATGCTGTACCCACCCCCGCCGAACTTGCCGCCGGCGTTCAACGTCGTGAGCGCCACCTCGACGGCGGGGCGGCGATCCTTCGCCTTCGGGATCGGCTTCACCGGGATCCCGGCGCCGTCGTCCTGCACCGACACGCTGGCGTCATCGTGGAGCGTGACGACGATCCTCGACGCGCGACCCGCCATCGCTTCGTCGACGGCGTTGTCGACCACCTCGTAGACGAGGTGGTGAAGCCCACGTGAGCTTGTGGTACCGATGTACATCCCCGGGCGGAGGCGGACATGCTCGACGCCCTCGAGGACCTGGATGCTATGTGCGTCGTAGGTGTCTCTCTTCGCCTTCGCGGTGGCCAATCGTCCTCCTGTCGGTGCCCCGCGCAGGCCGCCCCACGCAGCGGAGCTGGGGGCGTGCGCGGGGCCGTCGCACGAACCCCTCGATTCTACCAATCAGGGGTGACGGAAACGGTGTTTCGGGTCGCGGAAATCGGCCTTCTACCTGCGGTTTCGCACGACGATCCGGATCCCGGTGATCTGATCGCCGCC
>CBHFMJ010000244.1:0-3643 GCA_965994715.1 uncultured bacterium
ACCTCCCGATCCGAGATCCGGTCCACGGGCAGAACCTAGCCGTCGAGGCTCCCGTCGGGCACTTCGTCAACGGTTGCGCGGATGGTCGCGGGCGGTCCGTTCGTTGCCTCGCTTGTAGTCGCCGGTCACGCGCGCCATCACCTGCTGCGGATTGCCGCGCTTGACGTCGTCCAGGAAGCGGGCGGCGGCGGAACCGCGGAGCGTGACCGCCTTCTTCCCACGGTGGGTGATCACGATGGCGTCGCCACGTTGCGAGAACGCGAACCCGGAAGCGTCGCCCATCCAGCGAGGATGCCACGCTCGATGCGACATCGAGCGGCTAGTCGGGATCCTCGATGTGGGTCCAGGGAACAGTTCATCGTCCGTTCGTATCGCAGTCGCCCGAGGATGACGTGGCGGACCGGACCATGTCGGAGGATGGGTGCCATGACTCGCGACGGATGGATGCGGTTGCTCGCGGAACACGTCGATCGCATGCGCTCGAGGTATCCCGACGACGAGCTCGCGATCGTCTTCGACATCGACGGCACGATCGTCGATGCCCGGCACCTCGTGATGCACGTGCTCCTCTCGTACGACAGGGTGCACGGCACGAACCTCTTCCACGGCATCACCATCTCCGATGTGGTGGACCACGAGGCCGATGTCGACGAGATCCTCTCCGGGTTCGCCCTGCCGGAGGCCGTCCTGGGGGACGTCCGGACGTGGTACCTGGAGCACGTCCGCGACCCCGAGGCCGCCGCCGCCTCCCACCGTCCGTATCAGGGGGTCTTGGGAGTGATCCGGTGGTTCCAGCTTCAGGCTCACACGCACGTGGCTCTCAACACCGGAAGGGCGGAATCGATGCGGACGATCACGCTCGATTCGCTCAACGCGCTCGCTGCCCTCCATCGGGTCGTGTTCGATCCCGAGCTGTTGTTCATGAACCGCTCCGGCCAAGAGAGCGCGGTGGCTTCCGCGAAGATCGAGGCGCTCGAGCAGCTTCGGAACGCCGGTTTCCGCGTTGTCGCCGTCGTCGACAACGAACCCGAGATGCTGCAGGCGATGTCCGAGGCCGACGTGACCGGCGAGATCCGGTTCCTGCACGCGGACACGATCTTCGCGTCCCGGCGTCAGCCGACCCCGTCGATCGTTTCGGGCTCGACGTTCGGGCTTGCGGGGCTGGTCGACGAGGCAGAGGTGGGGCGGCGCGTGACGCTCGTCTGGCACGGCGTGAACGACGAACACAACCTCCAGCAGTTCCTGGGTTCCGCGATCAGATGGGCGGAGGTCGACGTCCGCACCGACCCCATCGGCCGGCTCGTGCTCAGACACGATTCCTTCGAGGAGTCACCCTGGGCTCGCGATGAGCCGGTTCTTCCCTTGCGTGTGTGCCTCGAGGCGCTCCGACGGTCAGGACGGTCGGTGAAGCTCGACCTGAAGGCTGGCGGTGAGGTCGTGGACGAGGTGCTGGATCTCGTCGACGGGTTCGCGTTCTCCGATGAGGAGCTCTGGTTCAACGCCGCCGTCGAGACGCTCGGACCGGACGGGTTCGCCGGCCTACGGAGGATGCGGCCTCACGCGATCCGCCAAGCCCCGATCGACTTCCTCGTCCCGCTCCTCCTCGCAGCGCCCGACGTCGCCTTTCCGACCCTCGATGCGATGCGTGATTGGGGCATCACGCGAGTTTCGCTCGACTGGCGCACACATGGCGTCCGCGATGTCATCGACCTGATCGAGGGACTCGGATGGCCGGTCAACCTCTACGGGGTACCCGACCTCGAGGCGTTCCTCGAAGCCGCGCTCTTGCTCCCTGCATCGGTCACTGCTGACTTCAACTTCCCGGAGTGGAACTACGACGGCCGAGGACCTGCGGCGGCGATCCTCGCCGGGGCGCGGCGGCTCGAGGCGTGATGCCGGCGTCTCTCGGATCAGCCTCGCCCTCGGAGCTGGCCTCGAGCGCGGCGCCAGGCGAACATCGGCACGAAGTCCGGAACCCTCGCGTCCCCGAGTTCGTTCAGCGATCGCTTCGCGACCGTGTCGATCATCTCCGCTGACACCGAGTCACCGAACTCCTCCATCAGCCGCTGCCGCAAGGCCGGCAGCGGGTCGGCCTCGGCCGAACGGTCACTGTTGGATCGCTGCGCCATCTTCGCGCCCCCCGGTGCTCAGGACCGCGCATGATACTCCTGCGCAGGCGATCACGCATCTTCGCAGGTCTGCCGCTCGGCCCTCGAGATCGATCTGCCACCCTTGCGGGCGGGCCGGGGCGCCCGCGTACGCGACGTCGCCTACGAGCGCCTTCCTGCATCATGAGGCGGGGGCCGCATGGGACTGACCGTCGAGGACGTCGCCGGGCGCGCGGGGGTCGATGTCGACTACATCCGCCGTCTGATCGATCTCGGCGTGGTCGGGTCCGAGGAGGATGGCTACCGCGAACGGGACGTGCACGTGACGGCTCTCCTCCACATGTGGGAAGAGGCCGGCCTCTCGGCCGAGTCGATCCTGACGGCAGCGGAGTCGGGGCAGCTGTCCCTCGACTTCCTCGAATCGCCGGGGTGGGAGCTCCCGCCGCGGCTCGACCGGACCTACCGCCAGCTCGCCGAGGAGCGGAGCATGCCGGTTGAGCTGCTGCAGACGATCCAGCGATCGATGGGGTTCGTTCCGCCGGAGCCGGACGACTCGGCCCGTCCGGACGACGCTGTGATCGCGGATCTGGCTCGGAGCGTCCTCGACATCGGTGGCACCGAGGACGCGATCCGGAGACTGTTCCGCGCGTACGCGGACAACCTCCGACGATTGGTGTCTGCCGAGGCCGACCTGTACATCGAACAGATCGAGGACCCGAGCCGTCGCGCCGGATCGAGCGCGCCGGAGCTGATGCAGAGAGGAGCCGCCGCCGGGCGTGAGATGGCTCCTCTGGTCCGGGCCACGCTCGCCGCGATCTACGAACGACACCGTCAGCACGTCTGGGCGCAGCACTCCGTCGAGACGGCCGAAGCGGTGCTCGAGAGCGCCGGCCTCTACCAGCGGGTCGAGCGAACCCCGACGATCTGCTTCGTCGATCTCACGGGCTACACGCGCCTCACCGAGGAGCAGGGCGATGAGACGGCCGCCCGTCTGGCTGCACGGCTCTCGGCCCTGGTGGACGCGGTGGCGCTCCGGCACGGCGGGAGGCCCGTCCGGTGGCTCGGCGACGGTGGGATGTTCCTGTTCCCCGAAGCGACGGCTGCGGTCCGAGCTGCGCTCGAGATGAGCGAGGGCGCTCCGGCGGCAGGCCTTCCGACGACGCACATCGGGATCCAATCCGGGCCGGTCGTCTTCCAGGACGGCGACGTCTACGGACGGACCGTGAACGTCGCGTCGCGGATCGCCGACATCGCCGAGGCCGGCGACGTGCTCACGTCCGAGGAGACCATGCGGCAGGTCGAGGATGCTGAGATCGCTTGGGCGCTCGTCGTTCCTCTGGAGCTGAACGGTGTCGCTGTGCCCGTGACGCTCAATCGAGCGTCACGGCGACCTGGCTGAGCCTCGACTCAGACGTGCGCGAGCATCGCTCACGGATGCAGCATCCCATCGAGGAGGTGCTCCGGCCGCCTGAGCTGACGAGTCGGAATCCATGGGCAGCGGACGCGGTTGTATCGATGAAAACACAACTCGTCCT
>CBHFMJ010000245.1:0-3617 GCA_965994715.1 uncultured bacterium
GGTGCGGACGACGGTGCTGCTGCTCGCGGATCCCGACGAGCTCCGTGAGCCCGCGGCGTCGAACGCCCGGCGCCTCGCCGAGGTCCCGGGCATCCGTGTGCGGACGTTCGACGAACACGCCTTCCGGCGCGAGCTCGTCCGAGCGGACGTCGTGGTGGACGCGATCTTCGGGACGGGGTTCCGCGGCATGCCGGAGGACGACTGGGCGACGGCGATCGCGAGCCTGAACGAGGCCGACGCACCGGTGGTGGCGGTCGATATCCCGTCCGGCGTCGATGGGGCGACGGGAGCGGTGGAGGGAGAGGCCGTCCGTGCGGATCTGACCGTTGCGCTCGGCGCACCCAAGCTGGGCACCGTCCTGATGCCCGGCGCGGAGCATGCAGGCATCCTGCGGGTTGTCGACATCGGCTTCCCCGACGACCTTCTCCGGGCTCGCGCCTGGCTCACGGAGCCGGACGACGTGGCAGGGTGGCTGCCCAAACGTGACATCGACACGCACAAGCGCGCTTCGGGGGTGCTCGTGGTGGTCGCGGGGTCGCGCGCGATGACCGGAGCGGCGCGATTGATCGCGATGGCCGGGGGCAGGGTCGGAGCGGGGCTGGTCGTCGTAGCCGCCCCTGAGGGCTGCCTGTCGCAGATCCAGGCGGGACTGACCGAGCCCACGTTCCTACCGCTTCCCGAGACGGCGGACGGCACCGTGGCTGCGGAGGCGGCCGCACCCGTGCTGGAACGGCTGGAGGCCGCCGACGCGCTGGCGATCGGGCCGGGCCTCACGACCGACCAGGCGACGGTGGCCTTCGTCCGCGACATCGTGCGCCGCTCGCCGGTCCCTCTCGTCCTCGACGCCGACGGTCTGAACGCGTTCACGGCCGACGGGGCCGCGCTCGGGGACCGTGCGTCCGAGGCCGTCCTCACGCCGCACGTCGGCGAGTTCGGCCGGTTGACTGGGGTGAAGGCTCGGGACCTCGACGCCGACCGCCCCACGCACGTCCGGGCGCTGGCGAACCAAACGGGTGCGGTGACACTCCTTAAAGGGAGTCGCACCGTGATCGCGAATTCCGACGGCCGGTTGTTCGTGAACGTGACCGGGTCTCCCGTGCTCGCGACCGCCGGCACGGGTGACGTCCTGACCGGGATGATCGGCGGACTCCTCGCGCGCGGCGTGGCGCCGACCGAGTCGGCCGCCGCGGCCGCCTACCTCCACGGCCTGGCCGGGCTGTTCGCGGGCAGGGACCTCGGCGAAGGAGCGGTTGCGGGGGATGTCGTGGAGCGTGTGCCTGAGGCGGTCGCACACGTGGAGGCCGAGTGAGCGAAGGCTATCGACCCACCTGGGTCGAGGTGGATCTCGAGGCGATACGACACAACGCCCGCGTCCTCAAACCCGAGACCGCCGAGCTGATGGCCGTGGTGAAGGCGAACGGCTACGGGCACGGCGACGTGGAGGTGGCCCGCGCCGCGATCGAGGCCGGCGCCACGTGGTGCGGGGTGGCGCTCGTCGAGGAAGGGCTTCGGCTCCGTTCCGCGGGGATCGAGACGCCGGTCCTCGTGCTCTCGGAGCTCCCGGCCGGTTCGGAAGCCGTCGCGCTCGCGCACCGGCTCACGCCGACGTTGTATTCGGACGGAGGGCTCGAGCGTCTCGCGTCCGCGACGAGGGGATCGGTGCCGGTACACGTCAAGGTCGATACCGGGATGCACCGCGTAGGGGTCTGGCCACCGGAGGACGCGCCGGCGTTCGCCCGACGCGTGCAGGAGGCCGGCTTCGAGATCGAGGGTCTCTTCACGCACTTCGCTCGGTCGGAGGAGGACGAGGCCACGACCAAGGAACAGCTCGATCGATTCCTCGACGCCGCCGAGACCGCTCGGACCGCCCGCGTGCGTGCCCGGGTCCTCCACGCAGCGAACTCCGGGGCGACGATCCTGCATCCGGAGTCCCACCTGGACCTCGTGCGGCCCGGGATCGCCCTGTACGGGATCGAACCGGCGCCGGGGATCGGCGCGTATCTCGGTCTGCGACCGGCGCTCACCTGGCGGAGTCGGGTGAGCGCCGTGAAGCGGCTCACTGTCGGCGAGGCCGTCTCCTACGGGCACCGGTACCGGCTCGAACGCGATGCCTGGCTCGCCACCGTGCCGGTCGGCTACGCGGACGGCTACCCTCGGCAGTTGACGAACCTCGGGTCGGTGCTGATCGGGGGTCGGCGCCACGGGATCGCCGGGACGGTCACGATGGACCAGCTGCTCGTGGACTGCGCAGACGAGGAGGTCCAGGTCGGCGAGGAGGTCGTGCTGATCGGGAACCAGGGGGACGAGACGATCGGGGCGGAGGAGCTCGGCCAACTCATCGGGACGATCGGGTACGAGATCGTCAGCCGGATCGGGGACCGCGTCCCGAGGCGGTACCGATGAGGAAGGCCATGTCGAACGCGCCGAGGGTGGCCGTCGGTGCGGCTGTCGCCGCGGGGGCGGTCGCCGCCGGCCTCGCGGGACGAGCGCTCTGGCGACAGCGGCGTTCGGCCGGCGGCGACCGCGCGTGGGGTCCGCCCCCCGAGGACCTGGGACCGATCGAGGCGTTCGACGGCACGGAGCTCGTCGTGCGCGCGGCCGGTCCGGCGAATGGCCCGATCCTATTGTTCTCCCATGGGTTCAGCCTCGACATGACGACGTGGCACGAACAGTGGTCGGACCTCGGCGACGAGTTCCGATGCATCGCCCTCGACCATCGCGCGCACGGGCGGAGCGAGGTACCGGGGACCGGCGACGTGAGCCTCCGATCGATGGGGAGAGACCTCGCGACCGTCCTGGACGCGGTCGCACCTGCGCGTCGCGTGGTGCTGATCGGTCACTCGATGGGAGCGATGGCGATCCTGGCCCTCGCCGAGCACCGTCCGGACCTCTTCGGTCCACGGATCGGGGGCGTCGTGTTCCTCGGTGCGTCCGCTTCGGACCTGTTGCGAGGCGCGATGGGCGGCGTGACCCACCTCCTGCGACCCCGCGTCGGATCGCTCGCGACGGCCGCTCGCCGGGTGGACCGCCTCCGTCGCGTGATCCTCGCCGGTCCGGGAGACGTGCCGGCCATCGTCGCGCGCGTGACGCAATTCGCCCCCGAGGCGCCGGACGACGTCGTCGACCACGTGCTGCATCTCGCCGAGCAGACGACGTCCCTCGTCTGGACGGACGGCTTGTCGGAGCTGATGCGGATGGACTTCCGCCACGCCCTCGCGCGGATCACGGTGCCCGCGCTGGTCGCGGTGGGAGACCAGGACCGCGTGACGCCGCCCGCCGTCGCCGTGGAGCTCGCCGCCGCGCTCCCGAACGGGAGGCTGTTCCTCGTCGAGGGAGCAGGTCACATCGCGATGCTGGAACGGCCAGAACGGCTCAACCCGGAGCTCCGCTCGTTCGCGCGGGAGGCCCTCTCGGTCGGAGTGGGTCGCGGCCGGATGCGCGAGGGAACGAGGAAGAGCGGGGCGGCGTGAGCAGGACGTTGGCGGACATCGGTGCCGAGGCCGCGGGGTGCACCCGGTGCCGGCTCGCCGGGGGGCGGACCCAGGTCGTGTTCGGCGTGGGGAACCCGGTTGCGGACGTGCTGTTCATCGGTGAAGCGCCCGGGTTCCACGAGGACA
>CBHFMJ010000246.1:0-3611 GCA_965994715.1 uncultured bacterium
GCACCGGCAAGACCGCGATCGCCGGGACCGTGGCCCGGCTGGCGGCTCGCCGCGGCCTCGAGCCGGTCGTCGTGGCGATGGGCCGCGGCGGACCGCCGGAACCGACCCTCGCCCCCGCCGGCTCGATCGATCTGGCTCACCTCGTCCGCCTCGTGACGGAGGGGGAACACGCCGCCTCCGACTATCTGGAGGACGCCGTGACGACGGGCGTGACCACCGTGGGGGCGAGGCGCGCCGGCGGCGGGCTCGCCGGCGCGCCGTACACCTCCAACGTCCGAGAGGCCGCCGACCTCGCGGCCTCCATCCATCCCGGGCTCGTCATCGTGGAGGGGTCCGGGTCGGCGATCCCGCCGGTCCCCTGGGACGCGGCGATCCTCGTCGTCCCCGCCACGGCCCCCCCGGAATACCTGCGCGGCTACCTGGGCCCCTACCGCCTCTTGCGGTCCGACCTGGTGGTTGTTACCATGGCGAGCGACCCATCCGGGTCCGAAAACCTTTCCGCGCTCCGTTCCCCTGTTCGGCGCTACCTGAACGATGCGGCGTTCATCGTGACGGACTTCGTTCCGGTGCCGCTGGAAGAGATCCGGGGCAAGGAAGCGTTCTTCGCTACGACTGCACCTCCTGCGGTCGTCGAGGAGTCGATCAGACGTCTCGAAGCCGATCATGGGTGCAGTGTCGTGGGTTGGAGCGCGCGGCTGGCGGATCGCGCCGGCCTGGTCGAAGACCTCGATGCCGTCCAGGGATACGACGTCCTCCTCACGGAGCTGAAGGCGGCGGCCGTCGACACGGCGGTTGCCAGGGCCCTCGACCGAGGGGCGGAGGTCGTGTTCGTGGACAATCGCGCAGAGGCTGCGGAGGGATCCGTCGACCTCGACACCGCGCTCGGCGGGGTGATCGACCTCGCGCTCGACCGGGGCAGCACCCGCCTCACCTCATGAGAGACCGATGACGAGAGACAAGACACCGCACATCACGATCTCCGATCGCGACGGCCTTCCCTATTCGAAGGGACTGATGGCCTCCCAGGTCATGGTCACGGGATTGTCGGTCTACCGCTCGTACGAGGTGGCGGAGACGATCGAGCTGCGACTGCTCGACGCCGGACGGTCGTCGGTCGCGAGCTCCGAGCTCTCGGACCTCGCCCTCATGGTCATCCAGGAGCTGGCGGGCGATCGCTACGCCACCAACTTCGGCCGGTGGCGGGACGTGGAGCGGCTCGACGTGCCGCTCGTGATCCTGATCGGCGGAGCGACCGGGGTCGGGAAGTCCACGATCGCCACGCACCTGGCGCACCGGCTGGGGATCGTGCGCGTCGTCGCCACTGACGGCTCGATCCGGGAGGTGATGCGCTCGATGCTCTCCGCCGAGCTCATGCCGACGCTCCATGTCTCCTCGTTCCAGACGGACACGGTCGTCAGGGAACCGACGCGACGTTCCGACGCGCTCGTCGCCGGGTTCCGGGAGCAGACGGCGGCGGTCTCGGTCGGGATCGAGGCGCTGATCACGCGGGCGGCCGCCGACGGCACGAGCATCGTCATCGAAGGTGTGCACGTCGTCCCCGGGTTCTTCGACCCCGCCGCGCATGGAGATCACATCGTGCCGGTGCCGTTGATCGTCGAGGTGGAAGAGGAGAGCCGACACCTGCACCACTTCGCTGCCAGGGAGACGGGTGTACGGCCCGCCGAGCGGTACGCGAACAACTTCGGCAACATCAGGAAGCTCCAGCGCTACATCAAGAGCCAGGCGCTCTCGCACGGCGTGCCGATCGTGCCGAACCACAGCTTCGACCAGGCGATCTCGGCCGTGCTCGACCTCGTGATGGATCGCGCGACGGCGAGGATCGCCCAGCACGCGGAGCTCGGACAACAGGGGAGGACGGCGTGAGACTGTTCCTGGACACGGCCGACATCGAGGAGATCCGCGAGATCAATCGTTGGGGCGTGCTGTCCGGGGTCACCACCAACCCGACGCTGGTCGTGAAGGAAGGCGGCGATCCCGAGGCGGTCTGGAAGGAGATCCTCGCGGAGGTCGAGGGCGACATCTCGCTCGAGACGACCGAACCCGAGGCGGGTCCCATGTACGAGGAGGGACTGCGGCTGGCCGGCATGGCGCCGAACGCGGTCGTCAAGGTCCCGATGACCCCGGCGGGGCTCGAGACCGGCAAGCGGCTCGGCGGCGACGGGATCCGCACGAACGTGACGCTCGTCTTCTCGCCGGCGCAGGCGATCCTCGCCGCCGAGATCGGCGCGTACTGCGTCTCACCGTTCCTCGGGCGGCTCGACGACGTCGGGGCTGACGGGATGAAGCTGCTGCACGACATCTGCGAGATCTTCGCGGTGCAGGGCTACACCTCGAACGTCCTCGCCGCGTCGCTCCGTCACCCGATGCACGTCGTGGATGCCGCGCTCGCGGGCGCGGACATCGCGACGATGCCCTACGACGTCTTCACGAAGCTCGTGAAGCACCCCTTGACCGACTCCGGGCTCGAGCGGTTCCTCGCCGATTGGCGAACGGTCGGGGGCGAACAGCCCGCCGCGGACGGACCCGACCGGCCCGACACGAACACGAACCAACAGCCCTAGCGAGCCAAGGCCCTCGCGAGAAAGAAAGGCAGGGCACCGATGGAAACCATGGACCGCAGCACGCTGGAGGGGAAGCTCCTCCCCGAGCTGCAGCAGATCGCACAGACGATGGGCATCGAAGGAACCCAACGCCTGCGCAAGGCGGGCCTCATCGACGCGATCGTCGAGGCCTCGTCCAACGGCGAGCGACCCGGGAACGGGGAGGCGAGATCCGCTGCCTCCGTCGAGAGCGCTGTCGCGACGGTCGAGCGCGCTCCCGCGAGTGTGCGCGACGCCGATGAGGGAGACAACGGAGACGACGGAGACGACGGAGACGAGTCCCAGCCTTCGGACGGCGTGAACGACCGTTCGGCCGCGTCGGTCGAGACCGCGTCCCCGCGCCGGGACGATCGGCGACCCGGCGGTGAGGACCGCAGGGACGACCGGCAGCAAGGGGGCCGTGGCGGATCGCGGCCGCAAGGCGGCGATCGTGACGACCGAGGGGACTCCGGGGATCGGAACGATCCGCGGAACCGTCGTCGTCGCCCCACCCGCGAAGAGCGTCGGCAGATGCGCGAGGAGCGCCGGGAGCGGGAGGAGCAGGAGCGCATCGAAGCGCTGAAGACCGCCCCCTCCGCCTCGGGGATCCTCGACCTGCTGCCCGACGGCTACGGCTTCATGCGCACGTCGGGCTACCTGCCGGGACCCGACGACATCTACGTCTCGATGTCCCAGGTGCGCAAGCACCAGCTCCGCAAGGGGGACGTCGTGACGGGCAAGGTGCGCCAGCCGCGGGACAACGAGAAGTACTGGGCGCTCCTCGAGGTCGAGAAGGTCAACGACATGGACCCGGAGGCGTCGAAGGAGCGGAGCAACTTCGACAAGCTGACGCCACTGTTCCCCGACGAGCGGTTCCGGCTCGAGTCCGGTCCCACGGCCGTGACCGAGCGGATCATCGACATGATCGCTCCCATCGGCAAGGGACAGCGCGGCATGGTGGTGTCGCCGCCCAAGGCGGGGACGACCACCGTCCTCAAGCAGATCGCGAAC
>CBHFMJ010000247.1:0-3590 GCA_965994715.1 uncultured bacterium
ACGCTCACGCTCGGAGAGGTGGCCGACCGGGCGGAGGAGGCGTGGGCCGACGGGGCCAGCGAGGTGTGCATGCAGGGGGGGATCCATCCCGACCTGCCCGGGTCCTTCTATCTGGATCTGCTCGATGCGGTGAAAGCGCGTGTCCCGGGGATCCATGTCCACGCGTTCAGCCCGATGGAGATCCTCAACGGCGCCACGAGGATGGATGTCTCGTTCCGTGAGTTCCTGACGGCATGCAGGGAGCACGGACTCGGAACGATCCCCGGGACGGCCGCGGAGATCCTCGACGACGACGTCCGCTGGCTCCTCACGAAGGGGAAGCTTCCGGCCGACACCTGGGAAGAGATCGTGCGGACCGCCCATGACGTCGGGATCCGGAGCTCCTCGACGATCATGTTCGGGCACGTCGACGCGCCACCGCATTGGGTGGCGCATCTGCGCCGGATCGCCGCGATCCAGCGGGACACGGGAGGGTTCACGGAGTTCGTTCCCCTTCCGTTCGTGCACCGGAACGCGCCGATCTACCTCGCGGGTCACGCCAGGCCCGGTCCGACCCACGCCGACAGCCTCCGCGTGCACGCGGTCGCACGGATCCTCCTCGACGGAGTTATCCACAACGTGCAGGTCTCGTGGGTGAAACTCGGCATCGAGGCGTCGCAGGAGATCCTGCGGTCGGGCGCGAACGACTTCGGTGGCACGTTGATGGAGGAGACGATCAGTCGGATGGCGGGCTCCGGATGGGGCGTCAGGAAGACGCCCGCGGAGTTCGACGACGCGATCCGTTCGATCGGTCGCACGCCGGGCGTGCGGACGACGACGTACGATCGGATCGAGACGAAAGCCGCCTCCTGACCGCGGTCCGTCAGTCTCACTGACCGTTCTCGTCAACTCGGTTGACCACACAGTTTCTTCTCCGAAGGGGTTGCACTCGCGCTTCCGCTTGGGGACGATTACTCGAGATGAGGGTCGAGGCAGAGAATCACCTGAAATTCCCTCTTGCCAGGGAGGCGGTTCTTCCCTCAGAATCACATGGATGTGATTTGGGGGGGAGAGCAGCGTGCATCACTACATCCCATGGCAGGAACGGGCCAGGTGCCGAGACCACGACCCTGAGGTCTTCTTCCCCGAGAAGGGGGGATCGTCCAGGGAGGCCAAACGCATCTGCTCGGAGTGCCCCGTTCGGATCGAGTGCCTCAACTACGCGCTTCGCCGCGATGAGCGGTACGGCGTGTGGGGCGGGATGAGCGAACGGGAACGGCGGCGCCTCAAACGGATGGCGTCGTAGGCGCAGGATCCTTCGTTCATCACGGAGGAAAGGGGGACGGGAATGGCAGCACGGAAGACAGCCGCGCGGAAGCGGTCCGCCGCGAAGAAGACGGCGGCTCGCAAGCCGGCGCGCCGGAAGACGGCAGCCAAGAAGACGGCGGCCCGCAGGCCAGCGCGTCGGAAGACCGCAGCGAAGAAGACCGCAGCCCGGAAGCCGGCACGTCGGAAGACCGCCAGGAAGTCGGCGGCCCGCAAGCCGGCCCGGAGGAAGACCGCAGCGCGCAAGAAGACGGCCGCACGCAAGCCGGCCCGCAAGAAGGCCACGGCTCGCAAGAAAACGGCGGCTCGCAAGCCGGCGCGCAGGAAGTCGACCAAGCGGGTCGCCGCCGGCAAGAAGGCCGCAGCGACCAGGAAGCGCGGAGCACGGAAGGCTGCGGCCACCCGCAAGAAGACGACCGCTCGCAGGAAGAGCGCAGCGAAGAAGCGCTGATCGCGAGCTCGTCGCATCTCGAAGGGGGGCGGAGACGCCCCCCTTCCCTATCCCGCCATCTCTCCTCTCGAAGGACCCGCTGCTAGGCTCCCGCCGCGCCCTCGGCGCCCACCCGGATGACCTCGCCAGCCGCAACCCTCGCCTCCACCGGCACGGCCACTCCAAGCGTGCTCGCGCTGCTCGTGGTCGGGGCCGGGGCTGCCCCGTGGCTGCGCGATTGCCTGCTCTCGCTTGCGAACCAGTCGTACCCTCGCCTCGGCGTCCTCGCGGTCGACGACGGAGCCGACGAGGAGTCGCGGGAGCTGCTCGATCGCTCGCTCGGTCCGCGACGCGTCCTGCAGAACGATCGGCCGCTCGGACCCGTTCGCGCGGTTCGTGCCGCGCTCGACCGCCCGATGGCGAAAGGCGCCGACTTCATCCTCATCGTCGAGCCGTCTGCGTCGCTCGACCGGGATGCAGTCGGCCGGCTGGTGGAGGCCGCGGTCGGGATCGGTGTCGAGGATGTCGGGGTCGTCGGCGCCAAGATCGTCGACAAGGACGATCCACGTTCGTTGCGCGATATCGGCCGATCCTCTGACCGCTTCGGACATCCCGCATCCGCGTTGCAGCCGGGCGAGATCGATCAGGGGCAGTTCGACCGAGTCCTCGAGGTCCTCTGCGTCTCGTCGGCAGCGATGCTGATCGCTCGAGAAGCGTGGGAGCGGGTCGGGGTGTGGGACGAGCGCCTCGACCGCGCGCATGCCGATCTCGACCTCTGCTGGCGGATCCGGGTCGCGGGCTATCGAGTGGTGATGACGCCGCTGGCCCGGGTGCGCGTCGCCGGAACGGCGGCGGGGACACCCGATGACTTTGACGCCGGCCCAAGCCGACGGTACGAGGAGGATCGTGCCGCGATCACGGCGATGCTCAAGAACTACGGGCTCCTGTCCCTCGCCTGGCTCGTGCCCGCCGCCCTCCTGATGGGGGTGATCCGCATCGTCTACCTCTCGGTCGCCCGCCGGTTCGAGGAGGCGCTCGACGTCGTCGCGGCCTGGTGGTGGAACGTCGCGCACTTCCCCGGCACCGTGTCGCGACGACGGCGCGTGCAGAAAGCCCGCCGGGTCGGCGATCGCTCACTCCGACGGTTCATGGAATCGGCGGGCGTGCGGTCGCCCCGGTGGTTCGCGACGGCCGAACGCATCCTGGAGGAGCAGCGCGCGATCGACGAGGCGGACGAGGGCGAACCGATCCAACGACGGCTGCGGGACCGAACGGCATCTCTCGTGGGAACGCACCCCGTGATCGTCGGAACGCTCCTCGCGATCGTGGTGGGCGCGGTCGCCGTGCGCGAGCTGGTGGCACTCGACGTTCTGGCCGGAGGAGCCCTCCCCGCGTTCCCCGCACGGGCCGGCGATCTGATCGGCGAGCTGGCGTCCCCGTTCCGCTCGACGCCGCTTGGGGGCTCACTCGCTCCCTCCCCGGCCGTCGGCGCGCTGGGCGGGCTCTCGTTCGTGGCGTTCGGGGACCCGTCCACCGTGCAGAAGGCCATCCTCCTCGCGGGACCCCCGTTGGCGGCCATCCTGATGTACCGGGCGGCCGTCCGCCTGTCGGTGCGTCCCGGCCCGGCGGTCGTCGTCGGAGCGGCCTACGGGCTTGCCGCCCTGACGCTCTGGTCGTTCTCCGAGGGACGGATCGGCCTGTCGATCGCGATCGCCGTGCTGCCGGCGGCCGCGGAGCGCGTGGAGAAGGCGTTCGCCCGAGAAGAGCCTCCCGGCGACCGGCAACGGTTCGTCGCAGGGACGGCGGTGACGCTCGCCGTCGGGGTCGCGGCGTACCCGGCGTTCGTCCTCGCGAT
>CBHFMJ010000248.1:0-3536 GCA_965994715.1 uncultured bacterium
GTTGATGAACAGGACGATCGCGACGAAGATCACGACGAGGTCGAACGGACCGAGGGTTCGGGCCACCAGGACCGGTGCGACCTTCTCCGAGATCATCTGCTCGTCGGCGCGTGACGCCATAGCATCTCCCTCCCATCGCATGAGGGACGCCGCGAGCCGGGGCAGGCGCCCCCACCAGGTCTCGTCGGCGCGAATCCTTGCATCTCGCCGGAGCCTTGTCCAACTGCGCTCCGAGTGATCCGGGGCTGGCCTCGCCGCGAATCCAAGCCGTCCCGCGCTGGGGGGCAGGCACGAGCGAGGGGAGGCGGATTGAGCGTTCCACGGCGGGTCCTGGTCGTCTCCTTGCTGGTGCTCGGCGCGCTGTCAGTGCCCGTGCTCGCCCACGCACATCCGCTCGGGAACTTCACGATCAACACTTCCGCCGCCCTGGTCGTGCGGGCAGATGAAGTGGTCGTCGACTACGCCGTGGACATGGCCGAGATCCCCACGTTGCAGGAGCAACGACGGTTGGATCCCGACGGTGACGGCACACGTTCGGCTGAGGAGGAGACCGCCTATCGCTCGGCCGCCTGCGCCGACCAGCGGACGGGGCTGTGGCTCCGGATCGACGGAGCCACCGCTCCCCTCACGCTGCGCTCGTCGGAGCTGTCCCTGCCCGCCGGGCAGGCCGGACTGTCGACCCTGCAACTCCGATGCGTCTTCACAACGGCGATCGATCCGGCGGCCGCCCACGACCTCAGGTTCGAGGATCGGACGTACCCGGACAGGCTCGGCTGGCGCGAGGTCACGGCCGCGGGTGACGGTGCCACGATCGTTCGATCGGACGTTCCGCGCGAGAGCCCCAGCGATCGGCTCCGCTCGTATCCGACGGGCGTCGCTCCCTCGCACGTCCTCTCGGCATCGCTCTCCTTCCGGCCCGGCGGCGCAGCTCTCCGCGCGGAGCCCGGATCCGGCGAGCCGGTGCCGGCGGCCGGCGGGTTCCTCGCCGGCTTCGCCGCTCGCCCCGATCTCTCGGCCGGCCTCATCGCCCTGATGATCGCGGCGGCCGTCGGCGTCGGCGCGATCCATGCGCTCGGCCCGGGCCACGGGAAGTCGTTGATCGGCGCGTACCTGATCGGCGCCGACGGCACGCTCCGACATGCCGCCGCCGTCGGCGCCGCGGTCTCGGTGATGCACACCGCATCGGTGCTCGGGCTCGGGTTCCTGGTGCTCTCCGCGGAGCGGGTCTTCGCGCCCGAACGCGTCTACCCGTGGCTCGGACTCGCGTCCGGGTTGGTCGCACTCGGCCTCGGCGCCGCGCTGCTCGTCTCGAGGATCCATTCGCTGTCGGAGGGCCGTCACGGGCACGCCCATCCGCCCCCGGATCGGCCGCTCTCGCGGCGAGGGCTGGTGGCACTCGCGTTCGCCGGAGGGATCCTCCCCTCTCCGAGCGCGCTGGTGGTTCTGCTGGGGTCGGTGGCGATCGGCCGGGCGGCCCTCGGCCTCGTCCTGATCGCGGCGTTCAGCGCGGGCCTGGCGGCGTCGCTCGTGGCCGTCGGCGTCCTCGTGATCCGCGCTCGGCACGTTGCGACCGGCAGGCTTCCCGCCGGTCTCATGCGGCTGGCCCCCGTGGTATCGGCCGGTTGCATCGCACTTCTGGGACTGGCCCTCACCGGCCGTGGGCTCCTCCAGATCTAGCGGGAACGCGAGAACCGGAGGAGGACGCCGCCGAGCACCGCGATCCCGAAGGCAATCGCGATCGTCACCACGCGTTCGCTCGTGCTCCCGTCCGCGAATGATGCGACGGCGATCAGGAACAGCCCGACGAGGATACCGACGATCCCGAGGATCCCGATCAGGAGTCGGAGCGGGAACGCCATCCGACCCGCGGCACCCATCAGACGCCGGCGAGCGTCATCTCGCCGATCAACACCGACGGCGTCCCCACCGACGAGAAGAACCGCAGGTCGTCCCCGACGCCGGCGATCGACTGCAGCATCTCCGGCAACGTCGACGCGATCGTCATCTCCCGGAGAGGCTCTCCGAGCGACCCGCCGGAGATCCGGAGGCCAGTCGCGCCGACGCTGAACTCCCCACTGATCGGGTTGGCGCCGGAATGGACCCCGCTCACGTCCTGGATCAAGACGCCACCGTCGGCTCGCTGCAGCAGCTCGTCAAGAGGGGTCTCCCCCACGTCGAGGTAGAAGTTCGACGTGCCCACGCCCGGCGCCGCTCGGTAGCCGCGCTTGCCGTTGCCCGTCGAGGCGGTGTCCCCTTTGTGCGCCGTGTAGGCGTTGTGGAGGAACCCGGTCAGCACGCCCTTCGTGAACAGCTCCGTCCGGCCGCTCGGCACCCCTTCGTCGTCGAACGGAGCGGCGCCCGGTCCTTGCACGTTGGTTCCGTCGTCCACCAGCGTGAACAGCTCGGACCCGACCCGCTCCCCGACGAGGTTGGCGAACAGGGAACGGCCCTTCTGCACGGCGTCGGCGGAGAGGGCTCCCGCGAGCACACCGAGGAACGACATCGCCGCGAACTGGTCGAGGACCACCGGGACGCGGGCCGTCGTCGGCTTCGCGGCACCGAGCATCCGCGCGCCTCGCTCCACGGCCTCGTCGGCGACCGTCTCCCACTCGAGCTCTTCCAGCCCGCGGGCGATCCGGTAGGAGAAGCCCGTTTGCGTCTCGTCGCCCTCCACCGCGAGGGTCACGGCCAGGCACCAGGCATCGGTCCGGGCGTACTCGGCCTCGACGCCGGTCGTGGAGGCGATCGCGACCCGCGAGACGGCATCACCAACCTGGGCCTCGTCGAGCTTCGTCACCCGCGGGTCGCGGGAGATCGCTCGCGCCTCGAGGTCCAACGCGAGGCGGGTCTTCCCCTCCGCGGGCACCGTGACTGACGACTCCCGATACAGCTCGGGGATCGGCGTCCACCGACCCGGCTCCGGCAGGACGTTGTGTTCGTCCTCCGCCGAGAGCGCGGCGTTCTCCCGCGCGCGGCGGACGACGTCGCGGACCTCGTCGGCGTCCGGATCCGCCGCCCACGCGTACCCGAGCCGGGAGTCATGGATGACCCGGACCCCGACGCCGCGAGACTCGGAGAACTGGAGGCCCTCGACGTCGCCCCGGAGCGCCTTCGCCTCCGTCCGCCGCGACTCCTCCGCGTAGGCTTCGACCGCCTCGCCCGACTCGGCGGCCTCCACGGCCACGCGGCAGAGGTCGCTCAGATCAGGCACCGGTGCCTCCGACGGTGATGCGCGAGATGCGCAGGGTCGGTGACCCGCTTCCGACGGGCGCCTGCTGCCCGTCCTTGCCGCACACGCCTTCCCAGGTATCGAAGTCGTCGGCGACGGCGTCGACCGCGGACATCACCTGGATCGCGCGCCCGATCAGGTTGGCGCCGCGGACCGGCGTCGTGACCTTCCCGTCCTCGATCAGGAACGCCTCGGAGCATCCGAACACGAAGTCGCCGCTCGCCGGATTGACCTGCCCACCGCCGAGCGAGGTGACGAACACGCCCTTCTGCGTGTCCTCGATGATCGCGTCCGCCCGCTCGGCGCC
>CBHFMJ010000249.1:0-3532 GCA_965994715.1 uncultured bacterium
GCGCCGAACGTCCTTCCTACGGAACGACGATCACCGGCTTCTCGGACAGGTGCAGCACTCGATGCGTGACGCTGCCCAAGAACAGACCGCCGAAGTCGGATCGGCCCCGCGTGCCCATGATGATCACATCGGCGTCCGCGGAACTCGCGGACTCGACGATCCCGCGGGACATGTGTCCTTCGAGGACCCGAACGATCTCACCGCGAGCGTTCAGCCCGCGGTCCTTGAGATCTCGGATGATGCCGTCGACCAGCTCCCTGGCCGCGTCGGGCTCCTCGACATCACTGGTACCGGATCGAGACACGATCCGGGGAACCGCGTGGAACACGACGATCTCCGAACCGTGGTCTCTCGCCAGCGCGGCTGCGAACTCGACGGCGCGCGCGCTGGGCTCCGAGGAATCGGTCGCCACCAGTATCCGATCGAACATGGTGGATCACCTCCTCTCGGAGCAGTCTCCTCCCCCGGACGCCACTCGACGAGGGACCAACGGCTCCCTCCGGGCGGGCCCCCTTCGATCGGGAGTCGATCGTGCCGTTCCCGGAGATGGGCGAGGATGGTTGGGCTATCCTCGCGCCGTGCACGAGCGACACGCCGGGGACGGGGATCGGCGATTGATCGAGGCAGGGATGGTCCTCGCCTCCGAGCTCTCGCTCGACGCGGTGCTCCTCCGCATCGTCGAGCTCGCGGTGGACCTCACGGGAGCGCGCTACGGGGCCCTGGGGGTCCTCACACGTGATGGACGGTTGATCGAGGAGTTCATCACGGTCGGGATCACGCACGAGGAGCGAGCCGCTCTCGGTGATCCCCCGACCGGCCATGGTCTCCTGGGGGCACTCATCACCGAAGCTCGCCCTCTTCGGATCCCTGATATCAGCGCCGACCCACGATCTGTCGGATTCCCGCCGAACCATCCCCCCATGAAGTCGCTCCTCGGAGCTCCGGTCACGGGCCGGGGCAGGGTGTTCGGAAACATCTACCTCACCGACAAGCAGGGTGCCGAGATGTTCGATGAAGAGGACGAACGCACCCTGGTGATCCTGGCGACGCAGGCCGCGATCGCCGTCGAGAACGCCCGCCTCTACGACGAAACCGAACGCAAGGGCCGGGAGCTCCAGCGTCTCCAGGTGGTGGAGGAACGGGAACGGATCGGGAAAGAGCTCCACGACGGCGTCATCCAGTCGCTGTTCGCCGTCGGGATGAGTCTCCAGGGGTTGGCGTCCTCATCGAGTGACGCGGACACCGCCCGCCGTCTGGAAGCGGCGGTCGAGGATGTCGATCACGCGATCCGTGACCTGCGGAACTACATCTTCGGGCTCCGGCCCGGGATCCTCGCGGACCGTCAGCTCGATCAAGCGCTCAAGGAGATGGCCAGCGAGTTCGGGTCGCGCTCCGGTGTCGTGACGGTCGTCGAGGTGGACAGCCTGGCTGCGTCCGCGCTCGCCTCTTCTGCCGCCGATGTGGTGCAGTTCGCGCGGGAGGCCCTGTCGAACGTCAGCAGGCACGGAGCCGCGACCACCTGCCGGATCGCTCTCCAGCGTGGGGAGGCCGGCCTCTTCCTGGAGATCGATGACGATGGGCGTGGCTTCGACGTGGACGTCACCTCCTGGGGGATGGGCCTCAACAACCTCCGTGAACGGGTCGAATCACTCGGCGGAGTGCTCGAGGTGCGAAGCACACCGGGAGAAGGGACGACCGTCCGCGCGACGTTCCCGTCCTGACAAGGTCCCGCGGGACCACGGACCATCGGCCCCTCCGCCGCGACCCGAGCCCGCGCATCCTGGTCCAATGTTCGCCAGGTATTTCGTCGAGCTGCCGATCCCCGCAGAGGATGTCGAGCGAGCACTGTCTCGTGACCCGCGCGTGTGGCTTCCCGGCTTGGCCGAGGGTGCCCATCACCGTGGGGACCGGCTCCTCGCCGAGGTGGGGTTCGGGGAAGCTGTCCGGATCAAGAGGGCGGTGGATGTGGAGCTGGGACACGGGGTCCGGTCCGGATCGAAGACGGTATTCCCCCTTCGGTGGGCAGCCTCGGGTCCCGGTGGTGGGCTCTTCCCGTCGCTCGATGCCGATCTCGAGGTCGCTCCTCTTCGGCCCGGACGCACCCAGCTCGCGATGAGCGCCAGGTACGTTCCCCCGTTCGGCGCCGTCGGCCGGGTGATCGATCGCGCTGCCTTCTCGAGGGTCGCCGAGGCGACGGTCAAGGATTTCCTCGATCGAGTCGGGGAGGCCATCCTGAGCACCCGTGCGGTGCCGGCCCCTGCGGAGCCGGGCGGGGCCGAAACCCGCATCAGCGTGAACGAGGCGGGCTAACATCCCCGGATGGCCAAGCAGAAGTCCCCTCCGCTCCGGGTGATGCTCGTGGATGACCACGAGGTCGTGCGGGACGGGATCCGCGCCATGCTCGCATCCGAGGATGACATCCACGTGACCACGGAAGCCGGGACCGTCCGAGAGGCCATCGACGAGGCGGACCGGACCCGACCGGATGTCGTGGTGATGGACGTTCGGCTCGCCGATGGGAGCGGGATCGAGGCCACACGCGAGATCCGCGCGAACCATCCGGCGACGCGCGTGTTGATGCTCACCTCCTTCGCGGATGACGAGGCGCTCTTCGCGTCGATCATGGCGGGTGCTTCCGGGTACGTGCTCAAGCAGGTCCGCTCCGGCGAACTCGTCCGAGCGATCCGTGCGGTGGGGGCCGGCGAGAGTCTGCTGGATCCGGCCGTGACGACTGCCGTGCTCGACCGGCTCCGGAAGGGCAAGCACCTGATGCGAGACGAGAAGCTCTCGCGTCTGTCCCCCCAGGAGGAACGGATCCTGTCGTCGATCGCAGCGGGCAAGACCAACAGGGAGATCGGCGACGAGCTCACCCTCGCCGAGAAGACGGTGAAGAACTACGTCTCGTCGATCCTCTCGAAGCTCGAGGTCGCAAGGCGCGCGGAAGCTGCCGCGTACCTCGCTCGCCACACGACCATGCCTGGTTCAGTCGAGTAGCGGGTCGCCGTCCCCGAGAGGACGCCGGAGGACGAACCCCTCCACCTCGGCCGCGATCCGGACCGCCGCGACGACCGATCGCGCATCGGGATGGCGATCGAGGCGGATGATGTTGCCCTGTGCGATCGGGTCCAGACGCACCGCGTCGATCGCCACGACGGTTCGACCGCTCCCCGCGTACAGGGCAAGGAGATCGTCCGACGTCGTTCCGACTCCGATCTCGTCGCCGGCCAACCACGGGTCCAACACCACGACGTCGGCTCGCTCCAGCAACGGGCAGTAGCCCTCTCGCCCGCCGATGCATGTGTAGTCGGGCTCAGTCGGACCGGGGCAGGCGATCACCTGATAACCGGCCCCCTCGAGAGCCGTCCCGAGCCGCTCTCGCTCTCCTTCGTCTGACTCCACGAGCAACACGGTCCCCTCCTGCGGCATCGCACACCTCCTCGATGGTCTGGAGTCTCCACTGCCCGCTCGGGTCCGGGAGGTGCCGAAGGTCCCGGTCGAACAGAGTCGGTCGGCCGTAGGGGTGAGACGCAGG
>CBHFMJ010000250.1:0-3526 GCA_965994715.1 uncultured bacterium
CGGAGGACGAGTCGAGAGATGGTAGCGAGAACGAACCCATCCGCATCCCGACGCCGGACCGGAAGCTCCGCGTGGCGATCGTCGGCGACTCCCTCGCCGGTGGCCTCGGCTACTTCGCCGAGCGGGTGTTCCGGCCGCGGCTGGTGACCGTCTCGGGGCAAGGCCGGATCTCGACGGGACTGGCACGCCCGGACTACTTCAATTGGCCGTTCACGATGCGTCGGATCGTCGACCGATTCGATCCCGACCTCGTGATCGTGATGCTCGGCGAGAACGACCATCAATCGCTGCAGGACGTGCACGGCAACCGGGAGGCACTGATCGGCACCGCGGGATGGCCACCCGCGTACCGGGACCGGGTGCTCACGATGATGCGCATCGCCACGTCGCGCGGGGGGAAGGTCGTGTGGGCCGGCCTGCCCATCTCCGCCGACTACGGGTTGCGCGAGCACTCGAGACGTCAGAACGACCTCATCGAGTTCGCCGCGAGCATCTCCAGCGATGTCGTCTACTTCGACACGTGGAACCGCTTCCGCGATCCGGCCGGCGGATACACCGCGTACTACCGCGAAGGCAGCCGCGTGATCCTGATCAGGGAAGGTGACGGTCTCCACTTCAACGCTGTCGGCTACACGCTCGTCGCGCGAGAGATCGCGAAGCTCGCCGCGGAGGAGTTCGGCCTGTCGCCGCGGACGTTCGAGACGGAGATCTAGGGTCCGGTGGACTCCCCGGGGATCGGTACGTCGGGCACGTTCGCCATCGATGCCGTCACGTCTTCCTGCCGGTACTCCACCTCGGGCAGGCGGCCGTTCATGTAGTCGTCGTAGGCCTGCATGTCGAAGGCCCCGTGACCCGACAGCCCGAAGAGGATCACGCGCTCCTCTCCGGCATCGCGCGCCGCGATCGCCTCATCGATCGCTCCCCGGACGGCGTGGGCGGACTCGGGGGCCGGCACGATCCCCTCCGTGTGTGCGAACTGCACGGCCGCGTCGAACACCGCGTTCTGGGAGAAGGCGGCGGCCTCCATGTGGCCGTGCTTGACGAGGAGCGAGAGCGACGGTGAATCTCCGTGGTAGCGCAGTCCTCCCGCGTGCACCGGGGCCGGCACGAACGTGTGGCCGAGGGTGTACATGGGCACCAGCGGGATCGTCTCGCCCGTGTCGCCGAAGTCGTAGGCGAACCGGCCTTTCGTGAGCGTGGGACACGCCGCCGGCTCGGTGGCCAGGAACCGCGTCTCCGGCGTCGCTCCCGAGAGCCGATCGACCATGAACGGGTACGCGAGGCCGGCGTAGTTCGATCCGCCGCCCACGCACCCGATCACGACGTCGGGCCGATCGCCCGTCATCTCCAACTGCGCCTTCGCCTCGAGACCGATCACGGTCTGGTGCAACAGCACGTGGTTCAACACGGAGCCGAGCGAGTACTTGATCGCTCCGCCGGACGTGGCGGCGACCTCGACGGCCTCGCTGATCGCGATCCCGAGGGAGCCGGTCGAGTCCGGGTCGGCCTCGAGGATCGCCTTCCCCGCCTGCGTGGTCGGTGACGGGGACGGCACCACCTCGGCGCCGAACGTCTCCATGAAGATCCGGCGGTACGGCTTCTGCTCGTACGACGCCTTCACCATGAAGACCTGGCAATCGAGTCCGAAGAACTTCGACGCCATCGCGAGCGCGGAGCCCCACTGACCGGCGCCGGTCTCCGTGGCCAGGCGCTTCGTCCCCGCCTCCTTGTTGTAGAAGGCCTGCGCGATCGCCGTGTTCGGCTTGTGGCTCCCCGCCGGGGAGACGCCTTCGTACTTGTAGTAGATCCGCGCTGTGGTCTGGAGCGCCTTCTCGAGACGGACGGCTCGCTGCAGCGGGGACGGCCGCCAGAGCCGGTAGACGTCGAGGATCTCGCCCGGGATGTCGATCCACGGATCGGTGGAGACCTCTTGGAGGACCAGCGCTTCCGGGAACAGCGGGGCGAAGAGATCCGGCGTGACGGGCTCGTGCGTCCCCGGGTGCAGCGGCGGCAAGGGCTGGATCCCGGCCTGCGCGATGGAGGGCATGATGTTCAGCCACGCGGTCGGCAGCTGATCGTGGGGGAGATCGAATCGGATCGGCGCGTCGGTCATCGGGGAAGCCTCCTCGTTTCGCCAGAAGCCAGCAGAGCGGACGAGGGGCGAGCCTACCCGGAGCGCGTTCCGGGAGCCAGTCCCGGGTCAGCCACCCTCGCGAACCGGCTGATCGGAGAGCTCGACCCATCCGTCCACGAGCCGCGCCAGGTGGATCGCGACCGGGTCTTGAGCGGGGCCATCGACCGGCTCTCCGTTCTCGACGTCGAAGACGCTCCCGTGGCACGGGCACTCGACAGTGGCCGCCCGATCGTCGAAGTCACCCTCCGAGAGAGCGCACCCCGCATGGGTGCACTCGTCGGCGAACGCGAACAGCCTCGCTTCCACGTGCGCGACGGCCACCCGTCCGGACGACAGATCGAACGCCCGCATCTCGCCCTCGGGGATCTCGGCGAGCGAAGCGACGCGCACGAAGTCCATCGGCCTAGGCTCGCACGAGGGCGGACCAGCCGCGCTGCAGCGCCGTCACCGCTCCGAGCGCGGCGAGGATCAACAGGATCGGGGTCATGGCGCCCGGAACGACGAGCCCGATGATCAGCGCGATGAATCGCTCCAGTCGTTGGAAGAAGCCCTCGGTGAGCTGCACACCGACGGCCTCGGCCTCGGCTCGGATGTGGCTCACGGACAGGCTCACCACCAGGGTGAAGAGTGCGAGGGCGGCGTCGAGGCGCCTCCCATCCTCCGCGAGCGCCCAGAACAGGCACGCGAACAGGATCGCGTCGGCGACGCGGTCCAGGACCGAGTCCATGAACGCTCCCGATCGCTTCTGCTGCCCGTAGTGCCTCGCGACCGATCCGTCGAAGACGTCGCACAGGCCGGCCGCGAGCAGGGCCCAGCCGGCGAGGAACCAGTCCCCCGTGATGATCAGGACCCCCGTCGCCACGTTGAGGACGAGCGCCGCGACCGTCAGGTGCCACGGTCGCAGCCGTGCCCAGATGAGGAACGCGAGGATCGCCCGGTACGGCCACTGGAACGCCCACTGGATCGCGCCGCCGGCCGCCGATTCGTTCTTCCGAGGTTTCGGGAGGTCGCGGACCTTCGGCGCCTCGCGCGCGACGTGGGGTCTCGGGCGATGCCCCGCGGCCGCGCGCCGGCCCATCAGCTGTCGCTCATCAGCCGACGAACGGCTCGAAGCCGACGACCACGTAGCGGAAGCTCCCGCCGGGCGCCTGCACGAGCACCTCCTGATCCTTCGACGCGCCCATCAGGGCCGTCCCGAGGGGGGACGACGTCGTGACCGTTCGCGCACCAGGAGCTCGCTCCTCGCCGTGCTCCGCCAGGAGGTAGGTCTCCTCGTCGTCCTCGTCGTCCAGCGAGCGGACGGTGACGAGCATGTGCGGCATGATCGCGTCCGCCGCCATCGGTGCCTCGATGATCTCCGGATCGCGGAGCGCCTCCTGGAGCCGGCGGATC
>CBHFMJ010000251.1:0-3504 GCA_965994715.1 uncultured bacterium
GATGCTCCTGTTTCCACGTGTCGGTCGTATTTTTGGCGGCGGCGAGAGCGGCCGACGGCCGCTCGATCACATGGAGCTACGAACCGGCGTTGTTGACGGCCGATCCGACCTGGTTGAACTTCGACTCGGCAGACGTGCCGATGAAGGTCACCGCGAGGATGATCACCACCGCGATCAGAGCGACCATCAACGCGTACTCGACCGCGGTCGCGCCGTGCTCCTCCTGAGCGCGGCCCTTGAGGTCGGCCCACCAGGTCTGAAGACCCGTGTAGAGCTTAAGCATCCGATACACCTCCTCTCCTCCGAGATCCCGTCCTCGGGGCATCGCCCCGTTGGCAGAGTCAATCCGCCAGCGAGCACGATAAGGCGCCCCATCCCTCCAGGGGAATCCCGTATTCCACTGGAGTTATCTACGTGTTTCTACGTACGCATCTCCTCGTCGACCGAGAAGACGCCGGATGGTACCGCGTAGGATGCCCGCGTGGAAACCCCCAAAGGGGCAGATTTCCGTGCTCACTTTCGGCAGGCCTCCGTAGGCCGAAGGGCCGACCCGCCCTGGGCCACTCTCTCCTGGGCTCTCCCTGCGCTCGCGGCCCTCCTGGCGAAGATGCGCGCGATCGACCTCGCCTATCACGTGCGCGCCGGCGAGCTCAGCCTCCGAACGGGGGACCTTCTCCTCGTCGACCCCTTCACGTTCACGAGCGGGGGCCGACCGTGGCTGAACCAGCAATGGGCCGCTCAATTGATCTTCGCTGGGGCGCATCGGCTACTCGGTTGGGCTGGGGTTGCGATCACGTATGCCGGCGCCATGGCGTCCGGATTCGGGCTGCTCTATCGCAGCTGCAGGAGGGCGAAGGCGACGCCGCGAACGGCGGCGGTCCTCACGCTGCTCGGATTCATGGTTGCCTCCGGATCGCTCGCCGCCCGACCGCAGGCGCTTGCTGTACCCCTCTTCACCGGCACCTGGCTCTTGCTGGAGAGGCGGGATCGCTGGATGTGGGGTGTTCCGGTCCTCGCCGTGATCTGGGCCAACGTCCACGGGAGCTTCGTCCTCGCACCCGGTCTGGTCGCCTTCGCCCTCTGCGAGGATCTGCTCGAACGGAAGGATCCACGGCCGACCCTGCTGCTGCTCCTCGCCACGGCGGGGGCTACCTTCGTCACCCCGTTCGGAGGCTCCGTCTGGACGTACGCCCTCGATCTGGTCGGGAACGAAACGATCCGGAGTTCGGTCGCAGAGTGGAGACCACCATCCCCCTTCTCCCTCAGCGGCGGCCCGTTCTGGGCCTCCGTCGTCGCCGTGGCCATCGTCGGCGTCTCGAAGCGAGAGGAGATCCGCCTCATCGACGTCGCCCGTCTGCTCGTGTTCTTCGCTCTCGGGGTGCCGGCTCTCCGAGGCACCCTGTGGTGGGCCCTCGCCGCACCTCCGATCGTGGCCGGCTGGTTCGCGACACGGGAACCCGTCGATCCCGGGCAGGGCGGTGAGTCGAGGCGGGTTCCGACGCTCATCGCGACCTCGATGGTGATCGCCCTCGGACTCACCCTGAGCCTTCGAGCCGGGACGGATCCGGCGACGGGCGGTCCTGCGCGGCTGGCCGCAGATGCGCCGGAACATCTCGTGATCGCGACCAGGAAGGCCCTCCCCTCCGGGTCAAGGCTCTTGGTCTTCCAGCCGTTCGCCTCGTGGTTCGAGTATTCGCTGCCCGAGGATCCGGTGATGGTCGATTCCCGGATCGAGTTGTTCCCGAGCACCGTGTGGCGCGACTACTCGCGAGCGACCCGTGCCGAAGGGGGATGGGAACGGATCCTCGATCGATACGAGATCCAGGGCGTGGTGCTGCCCCCCGGAGAGCCGCTCGGCGAGGCGCTGGCACAGACCCCAGGGTGGACGCTCGGCGCGCAGATCCCCTCAGGTTCGATCTTCGTTCGGTCCTGAAGCTACTCGGCGGGTGGGAGCGTCAAGAGTCCCGACCTCGCCGCGAGCCGCAGCGCAGCGAGCCTGTTGCCGACTCCGAGCTTCCCGTAGATCCGTGCGAGGTGGGTCGTGACGGTCCGCTCGCGGACGCCCAGCCGGTCGGCGATCTCCCGAGCGGTCAGTCCCTCCGCCGCGACGGCCAGGACCTCTCGTTCGCGTCGGGTGAGACGGAAGGTCTGGCTCCTGCGGCGTTCGATCCCTTCCGCGATCGTTCCCACCGAATCCGCGGCGGGTCCGGCGATCACCACCTCCGCGTCGCTCGCGTCACGGATCGCCTCGAGGAACTCTTCGACCTCCACGTTCTTGTCGATGAATCCATCCGCGCCCGTGAACAGTGCGCGTGACACGGTGTTCGGATCGGCATTCGCACCCAGCCCGAGGATCACGAGCCCGGGGAACCGTTCGCGGAGCGCACGGACCAACCAGAATGCGTCGGACTCGCCCGCCAAGCCCATCGACACCAGCACGACGAGCTGCGTTCGATCGAGGCGATCGATGAGGGGGATCGCTTCCTCGGCGCTCGCCGACGTAGCGGCGACCGTGAGTCCTGGACTCGCGTCGACGATCAGGCCGAGGCCCGCGCGGACGACCGGGAACGGCTCGACGATCACCACGTCGTGGTGGGTGGGAGTTTTTCCCCCACTCGGGCCGATCGTCGACTCACTCACCATCATCGGGACGACCTTCGCCATTGGGAACAGTGGGTCGCAACGCTACAGGTCGACCAATCCGAGTCTCGCAGCCTGGGAAACAGCCTGCACCCGCGTGTTCACGCCCAACCTTCGGTAGAGCGTCGCCACGTGTGTCTCCACGGTCCGAGGAGAGATCCCGAGTCTCGAAGCGATCTGACTCACCGTCTTCCCCTGGCTCAAGAACTCGAGCACCTGCTGCTGCCGGGTCGTGAGGCTCGCCGCCAGGTCGGCCCCCTCCCTGGCGTGCCGAGCCATCCGTCCCAACGCCCCGATCGCGTCCTTCTCGAGTTTCGGGGTCATGACGCGTTCACCGGCGATGACGCGCCGGATGGTGGTCCCGAGATCACGAAGTCCCCCGGCCTTGGTGAGGTATCCGCCTGCACCCAGCCGCAGGGCTCGCAGGACCTGATCGCCGTCCGCTCTCTCTGCCAACACCAAGATCGACGGTGGGCGGAGGTCACCGAGATCGTCCAGGACGCGGAAGCCGTCGGCATCGGGCAGATCCAGGTCCAGCACCAGGAGCTCAGGTCCATGTGAGCGACATGCCGCGGTTGCCTCGCCCGCCGTGCCACTCGCGTCGACGACGAGCACACCCGCCTCGCGACACGCGACCTCCACGACACGCCGAACGGTGGGATGGGCGGCGACCACCACAGCACGCACCGCATCGCTCATGCCGAGAGGCTAGCCCCTCACGCGGAACGCGTGTCGACCGCGAGACCGGCGCGCCACGCCACGCCGACGGCCTCGATCGTCGAGTGCACCCCGAGCTTGCGAAGGATGTTCTTGACGTGTGTCTGCACCGTCGACCGACTGATCCCCAGCTCGACAGCGATCCCG
>CBHFMJ010000252.1:0-3495 GCA_965994715.1 uncultured bacterium
GGTGAACCGTGACGAAAGCAAACACAGCGACCTCCGTCCGGCCGGACCAGGCGGTATTCGGTGGCCACGTCGCCCTCGGCGAGATCTGCTCGCGGGATCCGCCCCACCTCCAGGACGTCGTAGTTGGACGCCCCCGGCGGTGTCTCGGCGAGGAACGCGATCCCGTCGGGCACGATCGCCACGAGCACGGGGACAGCTTCGTCCTCGATGTGGACGACTCCGCACGGGAAGGAGGCCTCCGCGCCGTTCGCATGCAGCCACTTCGTCCGCGCCAGCTTCTTCACGTCGCCGGCGAGCTGCTCCTCACGGAGCTCCGCGATCTCGTTCGCGAGGCTGTTCCGAACCGCCTGTCGGCCGCGGGCATGGATCACGAACTGCGCCAGGATCGCCGCCTCGAAGAGCGGCATCCCTACTTCGAGGCGGACTCGGCCGCGCCCACGGCCGCCTGGCCGGCGGCGAGGCGTGCCGTCTCCACCCGGAACGGCGAGCAGCTCACGTAGTCGAGTCCAATCTCGTGGCAGAACATCACGCTCGATGGGTCGCCCCCGTGCTCGCCGCAGATCCCGACATGGAGCTCGGGGTTCGAGGCGCGCCCCTCCTCGCTCGCGATCCGCATCAACCTGCCGACCCCGTCGACGTCGATCGTGACGAACGGGTTCGCGGGCACGAGCTTGCGCTCCTCGTACATGCCCACGAACTTGCCGATGTCGTCGCGCGAGAACCCGAACGCGGTCTGCGTCAGGTCGTTGGTCCCGAACGAGAAGAACTCTGCCGTCTCCGCGATCTCCCCGGCGGTCACTGCTGCGCGCGGCAGCTCGACCATCGTGCCCCACTCGAGGTGCGAGAGCGCCGTCTCGCCCAGCGCTTCCGCCGCGACCGGTTCCAGCTCGTCGCGCATCTGTCTGAGCTCCGGCGCCGTCGCGACCAGCGGGATCATGACCTCGACCTGCGGATCGCCACCCTCGCGTCGCAGCTGACCCGCGGCCTCGAAGATCGCACGCACCTGCATCGCGTAGAGGCCCGGCTTCACGATCCCGAGCCGCACGCCCCGCAGACCCAGCATCGGATTCGCCTCGTGCAGGTCATTCACCTTCTGCAGCACGGCCTTCCGCTCCACGACGTCCTCGCCGCGGGACTCCGCGAGCGCCACCTCCACCGCCAGGTCCACCTGGTTCGGCAGGAACTCATGCAACGGCGGGTCGAGCAGCCGCACCGTCACGGGCAGACCATCCATCGCCCGGAAGATCCCGACGAAGTCCTCGCGCTGCAGGGGCGCCAGCGCGTCGTAGGCCTTCGCCTCCTCTTCCTCGGTGTCGGCGAAGATCATCTGCCGCACCGCTCCCACGCGCTCCTCGCCGAGGAACATGTGCTCCGTGCGGCACAGGCCGATCCCTTCTGCTCCGCGTTCGCGCGCGTTCTTCGCCTGGTCGGGCGTGTCGGCGTTGGCGCGCACCCGCAGCCGCCGCACCTCGTCGGCGTGGGCCATCAGCGCCTCGAACGCCTTCCAGATCTTCTCCTCGCGCGCCTGCGCCTCTCCGGCGCGGGCCTTCTCGAGCACGGACTCCTCGAGCGGCAGCTCCCCCACGAACACGTTGCCCGTGAAGCCGTCGATCGTGATGACGTCACCCTCCTTCACGGAGGTGCCGTTCGCGGAGAACGTCCGGTCGGCCGGCGAGAGCTTGATCGCGTCGGCGCCGCACACCGCCGGGATGCCCTCGCCACGGGCGACCACGGCCGCGTGGGAGTTCGTGCCTCCGGCGCTCGTGAGGATGCCCTGCGCCGCGATCATCCCGTGGTAGTCGTCGGGCGTCGTCTCGCGCCGGACCAGGATCACGCGCTCTCCCTGCTTCCCGAGCCGCTCGGCCTCGTCCGCCGTGAACACCACCGACCCGATCGCGGCACCGGGCGAGGCGTTCAGACCCTTCGCGATCGGCGTGGCGCCGTCGGCCCTCACGCGGCGCTTGAACAGCTCCTCGAGCCGGTTCGCGTCCACGCGCAGGAGCGCGGTGTCGGCATCGATCAGGGACTCCCCCAGCATGTCGTGCGCCATCACCCACTCGGCGAACGCCGTTCGCTTGCCCACGCGGACCTGGAGGATCCAGAGCTTCCGCTTCTCGATCGTGAACTCGATGTCGCACATGTCGCGATAGTGGTGCTCAAGCGTGTCCATGTGCTCGCGGAGGCCTCGATACGAGTCAGGGTCGAGCTCCTCGAGCTGGACGAGCGGCAGCGTGTTGCGGATCCCCGCGACCACGTCCTCGCCCTGCGCGTTCGCGAGGTAATCGCCGTACGGGACCTTCTCCCCGTTGGACGGGTCGCGCGTGAACGCCACCCCCGTCCCCGAGTCGTCGCCGCGGTTGCCGAACACCATCGCCTGGATGTTGACCGCCGTGCCGAGGTCGTCGGAGATCTTGTTCTGCCGCCGGTAGTCGATGGCCCGTTTGCCGTTCCACGACTGGAACACCGCCGCGATCGCCAGACGCAGCTGCTCCTTCGGATCCTGCGGGAACTCCTCCCCCCTGTGCGTGCGGTAGATGCCGCGGAACTCCTCGATCAGCGCGGTCAGCTCGTCGGCGTCGAGGTCGGTGTCCTGGGTGCCCGCGCCCTTGCGCTCCTTCGCTCGGTCGAGCGCCTCCTCGAACGCCTCCCCCGGCACGTCCATCACGATCTTGCCGAACATCTGGATGAATCGGCGGTAGGCGTCGCGGGCGAAGCGGACGTCGCCCTCCGACTGCCGCGCGAGGCCCTCGACGGACCTGTCGTTCAGGCCGAGGTTCAGGACCGTGTCCATCATCCCCGGCATCGAGAACTTGGCCCCGCTGCGCACGCTCACGAGGAGCGGGTCGTCGGGGTCGCCGAGCTGACGACCCATCGCATCCTGAAGGGTGTCCAGGTGCTCTCCGGCCTCCTGCAGCATCTCCGCCGGGGCCCCGCCCTCCGCGAGGAACACCAGGCAGGCCTCGGTGGTGATCGTGAAGCCCGGGGGGACCGGCAGCCCCATCGTGGTCATCTCGGCCAGGTTGGCGCCCTTCCCGCCGAGGAGGTCCTTCATGTCCTTGTTGCCCTCGGAGAAGTCGTACACGTACTTGGTCATGCTCCGAGTGTACGGAAGGGGCGCCTGCCGGTGTACGCTCGCCTCCTCACGCGCGACGGAGGTTCGACGGATGGCACACGCCAAGGACAAGGGCGCGAAGAACGTCAAGAAGAAGGCCGCGAAGGGCATCAAGGAGAAGCGGGCCGAGAAGAGGCTGAAGCACGACGGCCGCCGCCAGTCGGGCGCCGTCGAGACCATCGGCGAACGGAACTAGGGGCCCCTCGATCCTGATCGAGTCTCGAACCCGGCTCGATCCGGCACGCACCCGTTCCATCCCTCGGAGGATGGATGCGCTTACCAGAGGCTGGACGTTCGTCGCTCAGCCGGCGATGCGGGAGCCGAAGCGCGCGAAGCCGGCCCGGCGATCGTGCACGGTGACGGTCGCGGTGCCGAGAAGCTCG
>CBHFMJ010000253.1:0-3475 GCA_965994715.1 uncultured bacterium
GGAAAGAACCACCTCGGCGACCTCAACTCCTTTCTCCCGACCGTGCATGGGTTCGACGAGTTCTTCGGCAACCTCTACCACCTGAACGCCGAGGAGGAGCCCGAGCTCCCGAACTACCCGCCGGCCGAGGACTTCCCACGGTTCCGCGAGCGCTTCGGGCCGAGAGGCGTGATGCACTCGTGGGCGACCGACGAGGACGACGCAACGGAGGAGCCACGCTGGGGCCGCGTCGGCAAGCAGCGGATCGAGGACACCGGCCCGTTGACCAAGAAGCGGATGGAGACGATCGACGACGAGGTGCTCGACCACGCGATCGACTTCATCGACCGTCAGCATGCGGCCGAGACGCCGTTCTTCATCTGGTTCAACACCACCCACATGCACCTCCGGACGCATCCGAAACCTGAGAGCGTGGGCCAGGCCGGTCGATGGCAGTCGCCCTACCACGACACGATGATCGACCATGACAATGTCGTCGGATCCCTGCTCGACAAACTGGACGAGCTGGGCATCGCGGAGGACACGATCGTCATCTACTCGACCGACAACGGACCGCACATGAACACGTGGCCGGATGGTGGGATGACGCCGTTCCGGAGCGAGAAGAACACGAACTGGGAGGGTGCGTTCCGCGTCCCAGAGCTGATCCGGTGGCCAGGGAGGATCCCGGCGGGCACGGTCTCGAACGAGATCATCCAGCACCACGACTGGTTGCCCACGTTCCTCGCTGCGGCGGGCGAGCCGGAAGTCGTCGAGAAGCTGAAGAAGGGCCATACGGCCGGTGACAAGACGTTCAAAGTGCACATCGACGGCTACAACCTGCTGCCGTACTTGACGGGTGAAGTGGACAAGAGCCCGCGCCAAGGGTTCGTCTACTTCTCCGACGACGGCGATGTGCTCGCGCTCCGCTTCGACAATTGGAAGGTCGTCTTCATGGAGCAGCGAGTGCAGGGGACGATGCAGCTCTGGGCCGAGCCCTTCGTCGTGTTGCGCCTCCCGAAGTTGTTCAACCTCCGCACGGATCCGTACGAGCGGGCGGACATCACCTCGAACACCTACTGGGACTGGGTGGTCGACAACGCGTACCTGGTACTGGCGGGGACGGCCGTGATGACGGAGTTCCTCGCCACGTTCGTGGAGTTCCCGCCGCGGCAGAAGGCGGCGAGCTTCACGATCGATCAGGCGGTCGCGAAGCTCGAGGCGATGCTCACGTCGGGTCATTGAGGCGAGAGTGGAAGACCCTCTCTCCCTCTGGAACGACGGTGTCTCCAAGAGCGCGATCGTCGACTTCGTCGAGAACGCGGCGAGCGCCGTGCCGCCGGAAGAGCGCGTCGCCGTGTTCGACAACGACGGCACCCTGTGGTGCGAGAAGCCGATGCCGATCCAGCTCGACTTCATCCTCCGCCGCCTCTACGCGATGGCCGAGGCGGATCCCGAGCTGCGTGAGCGTCAGCCCTGGAAAGCCGCCCACGAGCGGGATTATGGGTGGCTGAGCACCGTGATGACCGAGCACTATGCCGGCGATGACACCAACGTACGGATCCTCGGCGCGGGCATCCTTTCGGCCTTCGATGGGATGAGCGTCGAGGAATTCGAAGCGCAGTCAGACGGATTCCTTCGGAGTGCACAGCATCCGACGCTCGGCCGAAGCTATCTCGAGTGCGCGTACGCGCCGATGGTCGAGTTGCTCGCTTACCTGGGGCGGAACGGGTTCAAGAACTACATCGCTTCCGGCGGCGGTCGCGACTTCATGCGGCCGATCAGCCAGGAGCTCTATGGGATCCCGCGCGAGGGGGTGATCGGCAGCACGGCGGAGCTCGCGTACACGAACGATGTACGCGGCGGCACGATCACGCACAGGGCCGAACCCGACTATCTGGACGACGGGCCGGTGAAACCGGTCCGCATCTGGAGTCGTGTCGGTCGCCGCCCACTCCTCGCCGCGGGCAACTCGAACGGCGACATCCCGATGCTCGACTTCACGCAGCACCGAGACAAGCCATCGATGCGACTCCTCATCCTTCACGATGACCCTGAGAGGGAGTTCGAGTACACGACCGGAGCAGAGCAGTCGTTGGAGAAGGCCCGAGCAGATGGGTGGACCATCGTCAGCATCGCGGGCGACTGGGCCAACGTCTTCTGATCCGCAGACCATATGGCCGGGATCCATCCGAACCATATGCCGCGGTCGCGAGTCTGCAGCGCTTGCATTACCTGCGTTCACCTCGGGAGGGTGGTTATCGTTGCGGCGCCCGAAACAAGGATGAAGGATCGATGACGGAACGACTGAAGATGTCCGAGCGGCAGACGGCTCCGCCTGCCAGGCACATGCGATGGATCCCTGGCGGCACGTTCCGGATGGGGTCCGAGAACTTCTATGTGGAGGAGCGTCCGGTCCACGACGTCGCCGTCGACGGATTCTGGATCGACGAGCACACGGTGACCGTCGCGGAGTTCCGGCGATTCGTGAAGGCCACCGGATACGTGACGCTCGCCGAGCGACCGCTCGACGCCGAGCAGTACCCGGAAGCCAACCCCGCGTTGCTGACCCCGGGCGCGCTTGTTTTCCGCAAGGCGACCGCACCGGTCGATCTGCGCGATTACCGCAACTGGTGGGAGTACGTGCCGGGTGCCTCGTGGACGCACCCGGAGGGGCCGGGCAGCACATTGCACGGCCGGGATCGACACCCCGTGACCCAGGTCGCCTACGAGGACGCCGAGGCGTACGCGACGTGGGCAGGCAAGGAGCTGCCCACGGAAGCGGAGTGGGAGTTCGCGGCGCGCGGAGGGCTCGAGTCGAAGACGTTCGTGTGGGGGGACGAGTTCGCCCCCAAGGACAAGATGATGGCCAACACCTGGCAGGGGGAGTTCCCATGGCAGAACCTCCTGCTCGACCGCTACGAAGGGACGTCGCCGGTCGGGACGTTCCCGCCCAACGGTTACGGCCTCTACGACATGGCAGGCAACGTGTGGGAATGGACGAGTGACTTCTACTCGACGCATCCGGACGAGGTGGAGTCCCCGTGTTGCGCCCCACGGAACCCGAGGGTGACCTCGCCCGACGAGAGCTATGGGTCCGACGAGGCGGGTGCGCACATCCCGCGTCGGGTCACCAAGGGCGGTTCGCACCTGTGCGCACCGAACTACTGCCTGCGCTACCGGCCGGCCGCTCGCCAAGGGGAGGCCGTGGACACCTCCACAGGTCACATCGGCTTCCGCTGCGTGATCAGGGTGCCCGCGGAGTCCTAGGTCAGACCTGCCCGCACGGAGTCCACGAGCATCGCGGCCAGCACCAGCACGCCCGTGCCGACGGCCGCTGTGAGCGCGGCTCGACGTGGACTCCATCGCTGGATCGAGACCGGCTCGCGAGCGGGCGCCAGCTCTTTGAACCGATCGATCAGTGGACGCCCGTCGGCCTTCAGCTTCTCCGACAGCTCCGTCGGGATCGCGAGCCCCACCGCGCTGGCGAACCCCT
>CBHFMJ010000254.1:0-3445 GCA_965994715.1 uncultured bacterium
GCTGCTGGGCCTCGTTCACGGCGCCGGCGTCCATCGTGGCCACTTCCTCATCGGAGAAGAAGACCATGTCTAGGAACTCGAGACCTGCGGCTTCGGCCTCTTCCTGCACGCCGACGATCCCGGTGTTGTACCCGTGATACGCGAGGTCCTTCAGGGAGACCTCGGGGTCGCAGATGAAGTTGATCCAGGCGTGCGCCGCGTTCGGGTTCTGCGCGCCCTTGACGATGCACCAGTTGTCCATCCACAGCTCGGTCACCGGTGCTCCGAGGCCCCACACGTAGCGGTCGGGGTCGTCGGTGGAAAGCAGACCCTGCCGCGCGTCGCCGTTCCACGCGTGCGAGAGCGCGTACTTGCCCTCGGTCAGCGCGATTCCCGGGTACGAGTCGTACGCCTTGATGTGCGGGGCCAGCGTGTTGACGATGTAGTCCTCGCAGGCGTCGAGGTCGGCCGTTTCGGTCGTGGTCCAATCGATCCCGTTGGCCCAGAACCAGATGCCGGTCAGGTTGCCGGGCGTGTCCAGGACCGACGTCTTCCCGCTCGCCTCTCCCTCGGCGACCGCGAGGAAGTCGTTCCATGTGTTGATCTCGCTGGACACCAGGGTCGTGTCGTAGATCCACCCGGTCGAGCCCCAGTCCTTGCAGACCGAGTGCTTGTTCCCCGGGTCCCACGGCTGGTCGCGGTAGATCTCGTCGACGTTCTCGAAGTTCGGGATCAGGTCGAGATTGATCTCCTCGAGGAGGTCGAGCTCGACCATCTGTGGGATGTACACGCCGGTGGGGATCACGAGATCGTAGCCGGTGGTCCCGGACGCCGCCGTGAGTTTGGCGATCGCCTCCTCGTTCGAGGCATACACGTCGATCTTCGTGGTGGCACCGAACTCGTTCTCGAAGTCCTTGAAGACCTCCGGGTCGTCGTACTCCGCCCAGTGGAAGAAGTTCAGCCGGTCCTCGATCTCCCCGCCGGCCGACGGGGTTCCGCCGCCGCCTCCGGGCTCCGGCGTGTCCTCGCCGCAGGCCGCGAGCAGCACGCTGCTCGAGAACACCGCCACGGCCGATCCTGCGAGGAAGTGCCGTCGCGTGATCCGCTCTGCGGTCGCCCGCGAGGCGAGGATCCTCACGCCTTCCAACTCATCTGCCATCTGGTGCCTCCTATCCGTCCGTTCCGGTCGCGGCCGGGTCCGCCAGGACCACCGCCGCCTGCTGCGCGTCGAACACGTGGACCAGGTCGGGCTCCCACGTGCACCAGACGTCCCCACCTACCTCGAGCTTCGGCGCCCTCGGCCGGGGGAGCCGGCAGAGGATCTCCCTCTGCTCCTTCGTGAGGATGACGAACTGGATCACGTCGCCGAGGTGCGAGATGCCGGCCAGCGTCCCGGGGACCGAGTTCACCGGGTCCTCCGGTTGCTCCTCCCGGAGCTGCACCGCCTCCGGCCGGATCGCGGCCAGGGCGGGCCGGCCGTCGACCGCGTCCGGAGACTGGTTCGACGAGCGGATCGTCCATCCATCCCCTTCTACGACGGAGCCGTTCTCTCGGGCCTTGCCGTCGAAGAAGTTCTGCTGCCCGATGAACCCGGCCACGAACGCCGAGGCCGGGTAGTCGTAGATGGTGTCGGGGTCGGCGAGCTGCTCCACGTGGCCGTCCAGCATCACGGCGATGCGATCCGACATCGAGAGGGCCTCGCCCTGGTCGTGGGTCACGAAGATGAACGTGATGCCGACCTGGGACTGCAGCAGTTTCAGCTCGATCTGCATCTCCTCCCGGAGCTTCCGGTCGAGCGCGCCGAGCGGCTCGTCCAGCAGGAGCAGGCTCGGGCGGTTGACAAGAGCCCGCGCGAGCGCGACCCGCTGCTGTTGGCCGCCGGAGAGCTGGCGGGGTCTCCGGTTCGCGAGCGGCGACATCTTCACCATCTCGAGCGCCTCACCGACCTTGCTCGCGATCTGGGACTTGTCCTCCTTCTTCTGCCGGAGGCCGTAAGCGACGTTCTCTGCGACGCTCATGTGCGGGAACAGGGCGAAGTGCTGGAAGACGGTGTTCACGTTCCGCTTGTGCGGCGGCGTGCCCTGCACGGCCTGGCCGGAGATGTAGATCTCGCCCGCCGTCGGCTCCTCGAAGCCGGCCAGCATCCGCAGGGTGGTGGTCTTCCCGCAGCCCGAGGGGCCGAGGAGGGAGAGGAACTCCGCCGGCTGCACCTGGAGCGTGAGGGAGTCGACCGCGACGACGTCGGCGAAGCGCTTCGTGACGTCGACAAGCTGGACCGAACCCTCTTCGCTCAGCACGCCCAACGGCACCCCTCCCGGGTCGGCCCGACCGTGGGAGTCTGACGAACGGGCCCGGTTCGCGCAACCAACCGCTCAGCCGGGAGAGGAGACCACGCGACCGGCGGCGATCGTGTGCTCCACGTTGGCATCGGCCACGGTGGCGCCGGAGAGATCGAAGAGGTTCCGGTCGAGCACGACCAGGTCGGCCCGATTCCCTTCTTCGATCGAGCCCGCGTCGTCGTCGTGGTTGACGGAGGATGCACCCTTCGTGAACGCCGCGAGGGCAACGGGGAGGGACAGGCGCTGCTCGGGAAGGAACGGCTGCACCTCCCTCGCGGAGGGGTCGGCCCGGCGGATCGCCACCTCCATCTCCTCCAGGGGGTTCGCCGTCGAGACCGACCAGTCGGAGCCGAACGCGAGGCCGGCCCCGGACGCGTGCAGCGCTGCGAACGGGTACTGCAGCGGGGCGCGGTCCGGCCCGAGGACGGGGATCGTGAGCTCGTCCATCTGCGGGTCGTGCTGGGCCCAGTACGGCTGGCAGTTCGCGATCACGCCGAGCTGCCGGAACCGGGGCACGTCCTCCGGGTGGACCACCTGGAGGTGGGCGATGTGGTGGCGGGAGTCCCGAGCCCCGTTCGCGGTCCGGGCCGCCTCGCACGCGTCCAGGGCGTTGCGGACCGCCCGATCGCCGATCGCGTGCATGTGGACCTGGAAGCCGTGCGCGTCCAGCGCGACCACGGCCTCGATCAGCTGCTCGCGATCGAGGTAGGTGATCCCCGTCTGATCGGTCTCGTGGCCGGTCGCGTCGCAGTAGGGCCGGAGCATCGCTCCCGTGTAGTTCTCGAGCACGCCGTCGCACATGATCTTCACGGAGGTGGGATGGAAGGTGCCGACGGAGCCGCGGTCGCGACGCGCCACGAGCTCGTCGACCTGCTCGAGGCCGCGATGCCGGTCCCACCAGAGCGCGCCGACCACGCGAGCGGTCAGCTCGCCGCGCTCAGCGAGCGACCGGTACGCGTCCTCGGTGGCCGGCGTGACCCAGGCGTCCTGCCATCCCGTGATGCCGAGGGCGTGGAGGTGTTCTTGCGCGAGGAGGATCGCCCGCTCCCATTCCTCGCGAGGCGGGGGCACCAGGTGGGTGTCCGCGAAGGAGTAGGCGGCGCCCTCGTGCAGGGTGCCGGTGGGCT
>CBHFMJ010000255.1:0-3445 GCA_965994715.1 uncultured bacterium
TGTCGGAGGGGGGATTTGAACCCCCATCCCCTGTGAAGGGACTAGGCCCTCAACTTGCTGAAGCTCCTTGGCCTGACCTGCGACGATTCAAGAAGCGCAGCTCAGAAGATGTGTCACTTGTCTCACTAGTCGCGGGAGACTGGCCCCGTCGCGGAGGTCTGTGTCCAAGGTGTGTCAAGCGGTGTCAGTAGTCTGCCGTGGAAGAGGGGCATCTCAGAGCCATCGCGCAAGCGCGTTGGACTCATGGACCGTTCATCACGACCCGTGCACCTCGTCGCTTGCTTCGAAGGCGAGCGTGCTCGTGTCCTCGAGCCAGGACGGTGCCCGATCCGCCTCGGGGCCCCGACAGCTCACGACGAGCGCAGCAGCGGCCTCACCGATCCGGGGTGGAGTGGGCGTCAAACTCCTCGGCGAGTAACCGACGAGGCGGGGCCGCCAAGGGCCCGCCTGTCTCCTCACCAGTTCCTTTTGCTGAGAGACCCGTCGCTAGTCGTTGAGTGACTCCAGGATCGGCATCCCGATCGCCACGAGGCTGAGGACCTAGTTTATTCAACTGGCGGTTCAGGGTCTTCGACCCGGGGGGGTTTCTGCGGAGCGCCGCATCCTGGTGTTGCACGCGTTGTCTCTATTCGCAGCCCACCAGTAAGGCGGCGAATCCGGATGTAATCACGATGGCCACCGCGGACAGTCGAGCGATCATTAGGGCCGCAGATTCCGAGAGCCGTGCTGAAGGCGTCGAACGCTGAGCCCGCCTCCAGGCCGCGAAGAGACAACCAGCGCCGGCCGTGAGCGCCGCCAGATTCACCACGTGAACGGATCGGCTACTCGGACACGTCACCCCGGAGAACGCCCCGAGGATCCATAGCAGCAGGAGCTGAGCGAACCAGATGCCAAGCGGCAACCAGAGCAAGAAGCGGTGCCTGCCGCCTCGCTGTTGGAACTCATCCAGACTCACGTGATCACGCGAGGATCATCCACGACCACTCCGAGAGGCTCCGGGTCGACTGCAAGTTGGCACAGGGCTGAGAATTACTCCCCCGTCTATCGATCTGACGAAGGGGTGGCATCCTTGACTTCAGGACTCGAGGCCCCTCGCAGTAGGAGCACCACGTCCCCCTCTTCGACAACCGCGTCGTCGTCAGGCCTGGGCTCGAGGCGGCCATCTGACCGGCGGATCGCGAGGATCGGTACCGTGGAATCTCCCACTGTGGTACCCAGCAAGTTCGATGGGGAATCGATCCTCTTCTCCTCGACGTCGATAGCACCACGATCATCCGCCTCGTCCAATAGATCCACGACCGTGGGATCGAGGGCCATCTTGACCATGTGTCTCCCGCTACTCGCATACGGAGATACCACCCGGTCGGCTCCAGCGCGCGCCAGACGCTCGTGCGAACCAGGTTCGGATGCTCGGGCAACGATGAACAGGTCGGGATTCAGTGAGCGGGCGGCGAGCGTGATGAACACGTTAGTGGCGTCCGAGTCGACGGCGCATATGAGACCTCGTGCTGCCTCGACGCGCACCTGACGAAGTACGGGCTCGAGTGAGGGATCATCGATCAAGAATTTCACCTCGTCCCGCTCCATCCGCGCTCGGAGCTCTTCCTTCGGGTCGACCACGACGAAGGCCACGTCGGCAGCTTGTAGCTCGCGCACCGCTGCTCGTCCGACACGTCCGTACGCGCAGACGATGAAGTGCTCCTCCAGGTCCGCGATCTGCTTGTTCATCCGCCGCCTCCTTGTCAGTCCGCCCAGCTCCGCCTCCGCGATCGCGGCGGCAAGGAGTGAGATGCCGATCAGGGCGGTCCCCACGCCCAGGATGACGACTGAGAGCGTGAACAGGCGGCCGCTAGAGTCGAGCTCTCGAACCTCGCGGAAGCCGACCGTCGTCATCGTGGTGATCGTCATGTAGAGCGCATCCATGACTGACCAGTCCTCGAGAAGGATGTAGCCAACGGTTCCGTAGAGGACGACCGCCGAGAGTGCCCCCGCGATCCATATCAGACGCCGGATCGGGAAGGAGTATTCGCTGGTGATCACAACCGCCTACCCTATCTGGGACTCTCCCTTGGACAGGCGGATCCGACCTTCGCTCGGAGTACTCAAGGCACTTGTCCGCAAATGCGCACACCAGTGATGGGGGCAAAGGATCCCAGCCTGTACGTTGATCATCCCGATCCTCGACCGGATGGTTCGGGTCAACCTGCAAACCGTGACGATGGACATCCGCGGAAGGACGTGAATCACTCGCCCCTGACAACGTGACGGCCCGAGTGAATGCGATCACGTACTTCAACGTGGTCGAGCCGGGAGGTGGTCCTCAGGACTTCGAGACCGACGCATCATCAGCGTAGAAGCAAACCCCCGGAGTAGCCTGCGCCCGAGGGAGGAACACCTGGAGGTCAAGCGTTGACGTCCCCGGGGAGAGCGGCGTATGGGTGACGGTCACCAACTGCCACGATGTCGTCAACGCATACGTCCTTGTCCGCGATCTGATGAGGGTCGTGCCATCGAGCTCTCTGAACTTGATCTTGATCAGGGCTCCAGGCGAGTCGGCTCGTACCCAGATGCTCCCCGTATAGAGCCCTGCCTGGCTAGACGCCACCCAGTTCGGGACATCGTTCAGCATGCATTTCCTGGCTCCCGTGCTGTTGTTCCTGAGGAGCGCCGCCCAGGAGCCGCCGTGAGCGGGCGGGGTCGTTACCCGGCTCAGCGCGACACCGGAACCCGACCCGATCACATCCCATCCGGTCGTGTCGGTCTCGAAACCGGGGTTCCCCACGAGGTCCTCGGAGGGCTGTGGCTCGGTGACGACGACTTCTCCGGTCGTCGTGCTCGAACCCAACGAATTCGTGGCCGTGAGCTCAACGGTGTAGGCGTCCGGATTGTCGAAGACATGCGTCGGATGCCTCGCTGTCGAGTCGGTGACGTTGTCCTCGTCGAAGTCCCACTCCCACGTCATCGGGGTGCTGCCCGTGGAAGTGTTGTTGAAGGTGACGCTCAGAGGAGCCTCTCCCGAAGACGGGTTCGCGGTGAACGAAGCCGTGGGCGCGGTTGGGGCAGGGCCGAGCACGCTGAACACGAAGACGGCGTACTTGAGCGGGCCGGCCGGACGCGAATCGGCGCCGTCGCTCACGAAGAGCTGATCATCGATCAGCTCAACCCCCCGGCTGTCACGGACGTCGAACGGGATGAGGTCGAACGACCAGCCCGGAACGAGTGTCTTCGTCGCCCAATCGACCCTCTTGAGGGACTCGGCACTCGTGACGACGAGGAGGTCTGCGCCATCCGGCGAGAAGACCATGCCCAAGATCCCCGCGAGTTCGGGCACCTGGAACGTAGGTCCGACCGTATTCGTCTCGTAGTGGTACGTCTGGAGCCGTCGGGCCACTCCGACGTAGATCGTCTGATCCGCGGAGTTCCACGCAGAGCCCGTGTAGTTGGC
>CBHFMJ010000256.1:0-3438 GCA_965994715.1 uncultured bacterium
GCTTGATGGCGCCGCCCTTGCCCGCTGCGTCTCGGCCCTCGAAGATCACGACCACACGCTCGCCGGACGCCTTCACCCACTCGGCCATCTTCACGAGCTCCTCCTGCAGCCGGAGGAGCTCCGCCGTGTAGATCTTCTTCGGGACCTTGGGAGGCGACGCGTTGAGGTCTTGGGTGGAACTCTCGGGTGATCCGAGGCTGCGCTGCTTTCCCTTGACCTTCGAGTCGCCCATCTCGCGCCTCCCTGAGACCACCGTAGAGCATCGACCCCCGGTGTGCCTCTGGGCGCCGGCGCACTCGGGTTGTGACCTCGACCAGATGGGGGCAAGCTCCTGGATGATGCCATCGGTCGATCGAGCGCGACGCAAACGAGTGATCCGTGTGGTCCAGACCTCACTGTCCGCACTGGTCTTGGTCGCCATCTTCGGACTGATCCTGCCGCAGATCGCCAGCTACGCAGATGTGTGGGCGACCATCAGGGCACTGACGTGGATCGAGATGTTCTCGCTCATCGCCGCCACCGTCTTCAATCTCTTCACCTATTGGTGGCAGATGCAGTCGGCGATGCCCGGGCTCACGCTCGCACAGGCGGCGGTGAGCAATCAGACCTCGACGACCGTCGCGAACCTCGTCCCGGGGGCCGGCGTCGTCGCGACCGGCCTCATGTACGGGATGTTCCACTCGTGGGGGTTCACGGGCTCCGAGGTGGCCCTGCTCGCTTCGACGACCGGCGTCTGGAACACGTTCTTGAAGCTGGGTCTCCCGATCATCGCGGTGGCGCTTCTCGCGATCGTGGGCCGGGCCACGAACACGCTGCTCGCGCCGGCGCTGATCGGCCTCGTGTTCCTCGCCGGCAGCGTCATTCTGTTCGCGATGATGCTGTGGAAGAAGTCGCTCGCCCGGGCGATCGGAGCCCGGCTCGGCACGATCTGGTCGTCGATCCGAGGGCTCTTCCACAGGCCCCCCGTCGAGACGTGGGGTGAAGGCGCAGTGCGGTTCCGCAAGCAAACGATCGGGTTGGTCGTCAGGCGGTGGCCAGCGCTGACGATCACGACCGTCGTCAGCCACCTGGCGTTGTGGTTCGTGCTGGTTCTCTCGCTCCGTCACGTGGGTGTGTCGGTTCACGAGGTGAGCACGCTTCAGGTCCTCGCGGTCTTCGCGTTCGTCCGGCTGATCTCGGCCATCCCCATCACGCCCGGTGGCGTGGGCGTGGTGGAGCTCGGCCTGATCGGTGGTTTGTACGCCGCCGGCAAGACCCACGCGGATGTCCCGCTCGACGAGTTCAAGGTCCAGGTGACGGCCGCCGCGCTCCTGTTCCGAACCCTGACGTACGGGGTCCAGATCCCCCTCGGGGGCTTCACCTACATGATCTGGCAACGCAAGAAGAGCTGGCGGAAACCGCAACCCGATGCCCCCCAACCGTCCGTCGTTCCCGCGGGATCCCGATGAGGGCGCGGGTGCGGGGCTCCGCTCCCCGCGTCTTCACCCTTCTCGTTCTGCTCGCCGCCTGCACGGAGAGCGCTCCCGCGCCGACAGCTCGCCAACCCGACGTCATTCAGGTGGCCGCGTTCGGCTTCACCGAGAGCGAGATCCTCGCCGAGCTCTACTCCCAGGCCTTGGAGGCGAAGGGCTACCCGGTAAACCAGGTGCTGAACGCTGGCCCCAGAGAGCTCATGCAACCGGCGCTGGCGGAAGGGCTGATCGATGTCGTACCCGAGTACTCGGGCTCGGCCCTCTCCTTCCTCACACTCGGTGCCCTGGAGGGAACCGCGAGCGTCAGCGAGACGCATGACGCACTGACGAGGGTGGTCGCGCCGTCAGGTGTGATCGCGCTGGCGCCGGCCCCCGCCCAGGATGCGAATGCGATCGTCGTGACGCAGGCGACAGCCGATCGGTTCGGCCTGCGCGACGTCAGCGACCTGGCTCCGGTCGACTCCGAGCTCGTCTTCGGCGGCCCACCGGAGTGCGCGCAGCGGCGCCTGTGCCTGGTCGGTCTCGGAGATGTGTACGGGCTCGGCTTCCGAGAGTTCATCCCGCTGGACACGGGCGGACCACTGACGCTCCAGGCGCTGCGCTCGGGGGGCATCGACGTCGCCCTCCTCTTCACGACCGATCCTGCGATCGTGTCCGAGGGACTCGTCGTCCTGGCCGACGACCGAGGACTCCAGCCGTCCGAGAACATCACGCCCCTCCTGCGTCGAGAGGTGCTGTCCACGCACGGCGAGGGAGTCGTCCGGACCTTGGATGCCGTGTCCGCCCTCCTCACGACTCCGGACCTTCGAGCGATGATCGGCCGGGTGGTGGCGGGGAGCACGGCGCGCGAAGTGGCTGCGACGTGGCTGCAGGAACACCGTTCTGCTCTGGAGGGTTCGTGACGAACGATCCCGGAGTCGCCTCGCCAGCCGCCGCCGAAGCTTCTGACGTCGTGACCGTGCCCGATCACGAGGACACGATCAGGCGAACCCGGAAACAACGACGTCCCACGGGCGCTCCCCCGCCCCTGCGGCGCAGGATGGGTGCGAGCGGTCGATTCTGGCTCGGGATGATGGCGTACGCCTCCATCGCGACCGTCCTCGTGCTTCAGATCGACGCGGTGCTCCATTTCTCAGACCGTGTCGAGACGTGGTGGTTGGTTCGGGTCGCGAACCTCCGTGTGGACTGGCTGACGCCGATCATGCGCGGGATCAAGGCCGCCGGCTCCGATTGGGGGATGACCGTCCTCGGCCTGGGGATGGTGTGCGCGCTGATGATCTTCCGCAGATGGCGTCACCTGCTGGTGTTCTTGGGCAGCCTCTTCGCCATGCAGATCATCGGAGGGATCGTGTACGAGCTGATGTCCCGGCCTCGTCCATATGGCGTGACGATCATCGGTGGATGGGGCGGGTTCGCGTTGCCGTCGGCGCCCGTCGCCGCGCTCACTGCGGTCCTGATCGGCATCGCCTATTCCCTGGTCGTTCCCGGGCGCCCCCGGTGGTTCGCGAAGCTCGCGATCGCCTTCTTCATCGGCCTCTTCGTGGCCGCGAGGATGTATCTCGGGGTCGACGGACCGCCGGGCGTGATCTACGGCCTGATCCTCGGCGTGGCGTTCCCGCTGACGGCGTTCCGCTGGTTCACCCCGAACGAGGTCTTCCCCGTCGTCTATCGGAAGGGCAGCACTGCGCACCTCGACGTGACCGGTCCACGTGGAGAGGCGATCCGGGAGGCGGTGCAGGAGCAGCTCGGGCTCACGGTGCTCGAGATCAAGCCGGTCGGGCTGGAGGGATCGGGAGGTTCCACACCGCTTCGCCTCAAGGTCGCCGGCGATCCGGACACCTACCTGTTCGCGAAGCTCTACGCGAAGAGCCATGTACGCGCGGATCGCTGGTACAAGCTGTCGCGGATCGTCCTCTACGGCGCACTCGAAGACGAGGCCTCGTTCCAGTCCGTCCGGCGTTTCGTC
>CBHFMJ010000257.1:0-3416 GCA_965994715.1 uncultured bacterium
GTGTTACGCCCAGCCGAGGGCGCTCCTCAAGAGACCGGTGTTCTTGAAACTGCAGGTGAACGAACCGGATAAGACCACAGCCGACTGGGTCGTGCGTACCACGACGCGGTTCACCGCTTGGTGCAACCCGAGAACGTCCCGGGTTGAAGCCTTGGTCGGGTCGCCCATGTCGGGTCCGAGGGATCTGTCAAGGATGGCCGGTTGACGCGTGCCGGCTCGGGTGATTCCCTCGCGGCGATGCCCGAGGAGTACACGGACGCCACGTACGGAGACCGGATCGCCGACATCTACGACGTCCGCTACCTCGAGGCGTTCGTCGAGGACACCGCGGACGCGGTCTCGTTCCTGAAGACGCTCGCCGAGGAAGGCCCTGCGCTCGAGCTCGGCATCGGCACCGGACGAGTGGCGATCCCGCTGGCCGAGGCCGGCGTCGAGGTGCACGGTATCGATGCCTCCGAGGCGATGGTGGCGAAGCTGCGGTCGAAGCCCGTCGGCGATAGCATCCAGGTCACGGTCGGCAGCTTCGCGGACTTCTCCGTCGAGGCCCGCTTCCCTCTCGTGTACGTCGTGTTCAACACCTTCTTCTCGCTCCTGACGCAGGACGAGCAGGTGTCGAGCTTCGCGTCGGTTGCTCGGCACCTGACCCCCGGCGGGGCCTTCGTGATGCAGGCCTTCGTACCCGATGTCGCGAGGTTCGACAGCCATCAACAGCGAGTGGCCGTGGAGTCGGTAGGCATCGATGAGATCACGCTCGAGATGTCGAGCCACGATGTCTTCGCTCAGCGGACCGACAGCCAGTACGTCCTGCTCCGCCAGGGGGACGTCCGGCTCTTCCCGGTACGGATCCGCTACGCGTACGTCTCGGAGCTCGATCTGATGGCTCGTCTGGCCGGCCTGCGGCTCCGCGAGCGGTGGGCCAGCTGGAGGCGCGAGGCGTTCCCCTCAGCGGAGTGGTCCCACATCTCCGTGTGGGAGCCCGAGGGCCGATCCTGAACCGCAGGGATCGCGCGGCTCCTGCTCGCTAGACTCGGATCGATCAATGAGCTGGGAGGAGACCTCGATCTCGCCCCCCGGCCCTCGGCCCTCGTCCTCGTCGGGCCGGTAGGGAACCGCTCTGAAGCAGGTCAGGTGAGTCGGACTGACGGTTTCGGGAACGGATCCACGGCATCTCGGAACGCGAGGTCCCGGTAGTTGCGGAACTCAGCCGCACGTGGCCTGATCTGCGCGCCGCCCGGCGACGGAGCGATTCGACCTGTCCGAGGCCCCACTTTCTTTCTTTTGACCTCCCCATCCCAATCGGACCAGACTTGGCGTATGCAGGCCGACGTGAGCTTCTCCCCGAGCCCGGCCTTCTGGGTGATCCTCGGGGTCATCGTTCTGTGGTTCCTTGCACGATGGCTCTGGGTCAGGCGCTCGCGGAAGGCAGGATCCTCGGCGAGACCTCCAGCGTTCTCTCTCTTCGGCGATGTGACCGAGAGCGTGCTTCCCACCGGATGGTCGGAACAGCAGATCGTGGCCCTCTTCGGTGACGTGCGGATGGATCTGCGCAGTCGACCTCCTACCGACGGAGCCACGCTTCGCGTCTTCCATCTGGTAGGCGACGTCAACCTGCGGGTCTCTACTGGGACCCGGGTTGTCACCGGGGGCACCACCCTCTTCGGCGATCAGCGAGTGGAAGTGGGACACGGCGAAGGTCCCGAGTTCGAGGTGCGCGCATGGGGCCTCGTCGGCGACGTGCACGTCACCGAGTAGAGACCCGTGGTTGGAGGTGGGTCCGAGCGCCGACGCGAGACCCGTTTGTCTTCGACGTGACACTTCGACGGCCGACATGCTTCGTTCCCACGCGAGGGCTAGTCGCTGGCTTTCGCGAGGATGAAAGGCGATCTGATCACGGTCGAGTGGTGTACGACGATGATCTCCGAGGGCGGGGAGGTCACGCTTCAGGGGCCGAGGGCGCACTCGAGTCATCACCCGCCAGGGTGGTACGGTGGCACTCGACCCCGGGAGGTCACGATGCCGACAGGCGACCAGGATCAGCCGCCGCACTCGCGCGCGGAGCAGATCCGAAAACGTGAGTTCTCCACGGTCCGGCGGGGTTACCATCCCGACGAGGTTCGCGCCTACCTCGTCTCGATCGCGGACCTGGTCGCAGCGATGGCGGAAGAGCTGCGTCTTTCGCGCGAGAGCCAGCAGGCGGCCGCCGCAGCGGCAACGTCCGCGCCCGACGATCCTTACGAAGCGCTGTCGAGGCGTTTCGCCACGCTGATCGAGAAGGCCGATCAGGAAGCCACAAGGACCATCGAAGAGGCGAGATCGCAAGCGACCCGAGAGCTCGAGGATGCTCGGAAGGAGGCCCACCGGATCACGGTCGACGCGCAGGCACACGCGGAGGTGACCCGGCACGAGGTCGCTGATCTGATGGAGCGAGCGATGACGGAGGCGGATCGGATCCTCTCCCGAGCCGCCGCGCGCCGGAAGAGCCTCGTCATGCAGCTCGAGGAGATGCACGGGAAGCTCATCGCGGTGGCGGAGGATCTCGCCGTCCCGGCCGATGAGGCGGGGCTCGACGACCTGGATGACGACGAGCTGGCGAAGCGTCGTGACCAGCGCCAGGCCCCCGGTCAACTCACCGGAACGGCCCCCGACCCTCGAACCGAGGAACTCTGGGGCCAGAAGGACGTGCCGATCGAACTCCCGGATCTCGCGTCCCTCGACCTGGACATCGACGAACGGGACGAGTAGGCCGCCTATCCTGACGTCGTGGCATCGATCCTCGTCGTGTGCTCGGGCAACCTGTGTCGGTCCCCCTTCGCTGCAGCCGTCCTGGGTAGGATGTTGACCGAGCGGCTCGGCCCATCGGCGATCGAGGTGTGCTCCGCCGGAACGATCGCCCACGCCGGGGAGCCGGCGACCCGCGAGGCGATCGCCGTCGCATCCGAGCACGGGGTCGACGTCTCCTCGCACACGGCACGGCCGCTCACTCGTGAGGATCTTGCCGGGGCCGACCTGGTGCTCGCGGTGTCGACGGAGCACCGGGACGAGGTCGCGGGGTTGGACCCACGGGCGGCCACGAAGACGTTCACCCTGAAGGAACTGGTGAGGCTGCTCGAGGACCTGCCCAGCCCGGAGCGCGGTGGGGGACGGGAGTGGCTCGCGGCCAGGATCGCCGAAGCGCAGGCGCATCGCCGGGCGGGGTTCGACGGCAACCCGAACGACGAGGACATCGCCGACCCTCTGGGCCATCCCCTCGGGACGTACCGAGCGGTGGCATGGGAGCTCGCGTCGTGGTCCGAGCGTTTGGTGCGCGGGCTGTTCGGCGTTCCGGCGGACGCTACTCCGCCACGCGCTGCGGTTGAGCGACCCTCACACGCCGCCGGGTCACCACCAGCGCCGTGACGCCGGCGACGAGCAGGGCG
>CBHFMJ010000258.1:0-3387 GCA_965994715.1 uncultured bacterium
GAAGGAGTCCTGCACGGTGTAGACGAGCGAGGAACGCACGCGGGAGAAGCGTCCTAATGCGAGCGTGGCCAGCACGAAGAGGGTCCCGGTCTGCGGCGCATGCGCATGGATGATGTCGTACTTCGCGCGCAGCGCCGCCTTCAGAGCCCGGAAGAACCCGCGCACGGTGCCGTCGCCCGCGAAGAGGGTGATCGCCGGAGGGGGCGTCAGCTTCGGGACGAAGTAGGTGACGATCGAGATGTCCCGTTCGCCCATGAGCGGGAGGCAATGTTCGTTGTACTGCCCGTTCGTCTCACCGAGCATGATGATCAGGTGCAGGACACGGAGCTTCCGGGGGGGCGCGCTATCCGTCAGGCTGGTTCCCCTCCCTCCGTCGCGACGCTCGGACACCCTCGACGATCTGCTCGACCGTGGAGGTGCTCGTGTCGAACCGCAGCGTGCGGACGACACCCTTGTCCTCCACGATCGGCACGATGCTCTCGAACGCCCGGCGGTAGCGAGAGATGAATCGGTGTCCGGCGTCCGCCTGTCCGCCCTTCTGCCGGTGATCCTGGTCGCGCTGGTTGATCCGACTCCAGAGGACGGCGTCGGGTGCGTCCAGCCAGATGACGTCGCTCAGCTCGGTCGACCATCGATCGAGCATCTCGCGCTTCCAGGTCGTGAAGGAGCGATGTTCGGTGAACGGTTTCGCTTCCGCCATCAGGCGGACGATCGCGTACAGGGGCCCCTGATCGAGCAGGAGGGCGGTGTCGGTCTGCGGCCGCCTGCGACGCAGCACGGGAGCCCATCGGGTGACGTACACGAGCAGCTTGGACTCCGGCCAACTGATCCGCGGTGCGCGCGTGAGACCCATCCACAGGATCGGCAGCAGCCGAGGGATCGTGCGGATGATCAGGAGCAGGTCGCCTGGCCGGCGCGCGTGGATGAAGGGGGCGATCTCGAACCCTGGTTCTGCGGCGAGCCGCGTGGCAAGCGTGGACTTGCCCGCGCCCGCGACGCCCAGGATCTCGATGTTCCGATCCGCTCTGTGGGTCGGCCCGGGCCGGCCGACCGCTATCTCAACGATCCGCGTCAAGGGCCCTCCGACCGGATGAGTGGTCCCTCAAGGGTAGAGGGAGCACGCGGAGACAACCATCTGATGATCAGCGTAGCCCGGGTACGCGATCCGTCGGATTCCCCAGACGAGCCGGAATGTTGCGCACGGTTGCTCGGGTGGCGGAGGCATCGGGGAGGACACATCACGTAGGCGATCTGCGTCGAACGCATGATGTCGGCGCGCCTCCCCGCCGACCAGACTGTTGGGGTCGCGGGGCGCGATAGATGCACGACGGCCAGGGTGGGACTTCTTTGTGACGAGCATCCTCAAACACGCTGCTCGGGGGGGCAGGATATCTGTCGTCCTGGCGGTCTCCCTCGTCGTCATCGGGGTCGCGCTGCCGGCCTTCGCGAACCTCCCCGATACCTCCACGCCTTCCCTCGAGCTCGATCGGACGATCACGACCCAGCCGTTCGTGGGGACCTCGACCACGATGCGGGACGGGGAAGGCAGCGCGTACGTCCCGCAGGACGGATCGCTCTGGCTCACCGAGGACCACGACAACTTCCTCTTCGAGACGAACCCGCTCACCGGTGCGCTGAAGCGGGTCATCAACAACACCGCGTTCCAGAACGCGCCGCAATTCGGCGGGGGCCCCGTAGCCGGTCCCAACCGGACGGACGACTTCGAGTCGATGGCCTACGACGAAGCCAACGACTGGCTCTTCGTCTTCTCGGGTCCGTGCTGTGACGCGTCGCACCTGCCCACCGTGTTCCGGCTCGTCCGCGTCGGTGGGATCTTCCAGGTCGAGTCGTACCAACCGCTTGCGGCGACGGCGAACCACACGGCATCCGCGTGGAGTCCGGCCGACCAGAAGCTCTACGTCGGCCAGGGATCGTCGATCCGTACCTACGACTACGTGACGAACACCACCGGGACGGCGTTCTCGGTGACCGGTCTCAGCGGGATCCTGGGCTTCTCCTTCTCCTCGGTCGGGGACACGGGTGGCAGCGATCTGTTCGTGGTCACGAACGCCGAACGGCTCCGCCGCGTGGACTGGGCGACGAAGACCCTCGTTCCCGGCTGGACGTTCGATCTGACGCCGTTCGACGTGCTCGACAGCCGCGCGGTGGAGCTGATCGGCGATCAGTTCTACGTGCTGGACGGCGCCGACGCTCGCCCGCCCGGTCCGCTCCGGTTCGCAGTCTTCGTCTTCGACGTGCTCGGGCCCCAGCCCGTGGCTCCGGTGGCGTCCTTCACCGCGGCGCCGATGAGCGGCAACGCTCCTCTCAGCGTGGACTTCGACGACACGTCGACGAACAACCCGACCAGCTGGGCGTGGGACTTCGAGACCGACGGCATCGTCGACTCGACGGCGCAGAACCCGACGCACGTGTACCAGACGGCTGCCACCTATACGGTCACCCTGACCGCCACGAACGGGGCCGGTTCGGACAGCGAGACGGCACAGATCACCGTCACCCAGGCGGTCGCGCCGGTGGCGTCCTTCACAGCGACGCCGTCGACGGGGAACGCGCCCCTCTCCGTGAGTTTCACGGACACGTCATCGGGGAATCCGACAGTATGGGCATGGGACTTCGAGTCGAACGGCAGCGTCGATTCGAACGCGCAGAACCCGACCCACATCTACACGACGCCGGCCACGTACACGGCGACCCTGACCGTCACGAACGGTGCCGGTTCGGACAGCGAGACGGCGCAGATCGTCGTCAACCCGCCGCCGCAGCCAACGAACCTGGTGGGCAACCCCGGGTTCGATGTCGACACGGCCGGATGGAGCACGGCGGGGTCGGGGACGCTGGTCACGCTCACCCGAGTGACCCCCGGCCGCGACGGCACCGGAGGAGCGGCCCGCCTGTTCAACGGTGCCTCCGGCACGCGGAAGTGTGTGCTGAACGATCAGCCGAACTGGGTCACGACGACCACGGCCGGCAGATACACGGCGAGCATCTGGGTTCGCGGCGACGTCGCCGGCGCCCTGATCAAGATCAACATCAGGGAGATGAACGGTTCGACCGTCGTGAAGTCCAGGGTGGGGAACTTCACCCTGACGACCGCGTGGCAGCAGATCACGGTCGCGCACACGATCCTCTCGCCCGGCTCGACCCTCGATCTCCAGGTCTTCCTTCCGAAGGCGCAGGCCCCCCCGGGAACATGCTTCTACGCCGACGACGCATCGATCGTCAGGTCCTGATCCGCGCCTCGCGGCGGGTCTCGGCGGACTCTGTTCGACTCGGTACGTTTCCTACGTCGAAGCGCGCATGCGCCGAGCCCGTGAGCCCCGGCAGACTCTCCATCCAGGACCAGTCAGAGGGAGCGACATCGATGGA
>CBHFMJ010000259.1:0-3387 GCA_965994715.1 uncultured bacterium
CTGTACGTGGACGGACGCAAAGCAGCGGAGAAGATCGCTCCCCGGGACTCGTGGATGCGGCGTCAATCCCGGCCCCGAGGCAGACCACGACGCGCTGGATCCACGCACCCCCCCGCGCGACCTCGGGATGGAAGGTCGCGCCGACCCCGGCGCGGGCGAGCACGACCGCCGCGGCGATCGACCAGAACACAGCCGCGATCCCGCTCGCGACCCGCAGGCCCGGCGGGAGATGGGCGCGCGTCCCTCCCCAAGCCGCCCGCCCCAGCGGCGCCCCGAACGCGAGCGCGGCCTGGAACACGGCGATCGCGACGAACCCGACGGCCGCGATGACGGCGAGCGTCCTCATAGTGGTGCGGCCTGGCGAGCGCGTCCGGGCGGCGCTCCCGCGCCCACGACCTTCTTCACGGAGCGACGGAGCGGAGCCGCGAACCACATCGCGAAGCCCGATCCGACGATCCCGGGCACGACCACCCATCGCAGCACCGGCTCGCCCCACGAGGGGAGCACCCCGTACACGTACAGGGCGATCACGAGGCCCCAGAACAGATGGACCGTTCGTTCGGCTCTGCGCACGGTCCTCGGTGTCATCTCTCCTCCTTTCCTGCCCCGGCCCGCGCTGACCTCCGATCGTCGGTCCGGCTCGTCTCCAGGCGGCTGATCAGTTCATCGAGGACCGTCAGTGCTCTCTCGAGGTCGGATCTCGGGATACCGTCCGCGAGTTCGCCGACCCACGCCGTCTGTTGCCGGTCGAGGACCCGATAGGCCTCCTCGCCGGCCGCGGTGAGTCGCACGAGCGGTGATCGGACGTGGTCGTCGTTCGGGATCAGCTCGAGCAAGCCGATGCCGAGCAGCCGATCCACGGTGGCGTGCACACTCTGGCGTGTCAGGCCCATCCGTCGCGCGATCTGCGGGACGGTGAGGGGTCGATCCGAGAGCGCGATCGCACCGAGGACCTGCCATCGGGCCGACGTGAGGCCGTGATCGGCGCTCAGCCGATCGCCCGCTTCGAGCAGGAGTCCGTTCAGCCGGAAGGTCGAGAGGATCACCGAGGTGGCGGCGTCGCCGGCGGCCGTCCGTGAAGGGCTCATGACCGTCAGGATACTAACGAGACGTCAGGGTCCTGTCAAACTGGAGTCGGTGACCACGCCACCCGCTCCGGTCCATAGTGTCGGGCGACAGAAAGGAGACCAGCGATGCGGAAGCTGATCGTGAGCACGTTCCTGACCCTCGACGGAGTCATGCAGGCTCCCGGTGGTCCCGAGGAGGACGACAGCGGCGGCTTCGAACACGGTGGCTGGTCCGTGAACTACTGGGACGACCTGATGGGCGAGGTCAAGACCGAGGAGTTCAACGTGCCGTTCGACATGCTGCTCGGGCGCCGGTCCTACGAGATCCTCGGCGCGTTCTGGCCGAGTGCTCCGGAGGAGGCCGGCGGCAAGCCGTTGAACGACGCCACGAAGTTCGTGGCCTCGCGCGGTCGCCCGGCGCTCGAGTGGGAGCCGTCTGTCCTGATCGAGGGTGACGCCGCGGACGGGGTCGCGGAGCTCAAGGAGACCGACGGGCCGGAGCTGCAGGTCCACGGCAGCGGGAACCTGATCCAGACGCTGATGCGCCACGGCCTCGTCGACGAGTACCGCCTGTGGGTCTTCCCGCTCGTGCTCGGATCGGGCAAGCGCCTGTTCGCGGACGGCACGATCCCCGCCGGGTTGAAGCTCGTCGACAACAAGGTCTCCACGACGGGCGTCGTGATGGGCACCTACGAACCGGCCGGTGAGGTGATCACCGGATCGTTCGAGTGATCGAGATCCGCCCGTTCCGACCGCGCGAGACCGAGGCCGTCGTCGCGCTCTGGGACGCGTGCGATCTGATCCGGCCGTGGAACGATCCGCGGAGGGACATCGAGCGGAAGCTCCGGGTCGATCCCGAGTTGTTCCTCGTCGCCGTGGAGGAGAGCTCGTCCTCGGGACGGTGATGGCCGGCTACGAGGGGCATCGCGGCTGGATCAACTACCTGGCGGTCGATCCGAGCCGGCGGCGGCGGGGACTCGGCACGCGCCTGATGGATGAGGCCGAAGGTCTCCTCGGCGAGCGAGGGTGTCCGAAGATCAACCTGCAGATCCGCTCGGAGAACGCCGACGCGACCGCGTTCTACGGGGCGCTCGGCTACCGGACGGACGACGTCGTCAGCCTCGGAAAGCGCCTGATCGACGACTGAGCCGAGGACCTATCCCGCGGACGACGCCAGCTGGTCGGCGATCTCCCGGAACGTTCCGAGCCAGGCGCCGTTGTCGATGTTCCAATCGCTGCCGTTCCGGACGATGACCGCGTCCGCGTCGGGAGCCACGTACAGATACTGGCCAAGGTTCCCGAGTCCGTAGAACCGGCCCGGGCGTTCGACATCGACCCACCAGAAGTACTGGTAGTCCGACGCCGGATCGGTGGTCGTGTCCGCCGCCGTTGCGGCGCGGACCCATTCCTTCGAGACGATCCGCGTGCCGTTCCATTCCCCGTCGTGCAGGAACAGCAGCCCGAAGCGGGCGTAGTCGACGGGCGCGACGTTCAACCCGCTTTCCAACTTCTCGAATCCGGAACGCTCCGAGTCGAGTGACCAGGTCGCATCGGCTTCCGCGCCGAGCGGCTGCCACAACCTCGTGGACATGTACTGCGAGACCGACATCTGTGTGGCTCGCTCGAGGACCATCCCCAGGAGGAGCGGGTTGTAGTTGTTGTAGTGCCACGTAGCCCCGGGCGGTTCCACGATCTGCGATCCGTTCATGCCGACGTCCCGGAGGTCCACGCCGTAGTACGTAACCACGTCGTCGCCCCAGGGGACCGGGATATCGGGCTCTTCGTACCGGAGCCCCGAGGACATCGTGAGCAGATCGCGGAGGGTGATCCGTCCGAACCGTTCGTCGCGCTCCGCGAGCTCGGGGAGAAAGTCGGTGACCGGATCGTCGACGTCTCCGATCAGCCCCTCATCGATCGCGATGCCGACCAGCGTCGACAGGAACGACTTCGCGACCGAGAACGACGTCTGCAGGGTCGCACGGTCCGATCCGCCGAAGTACCGCTCGTACACGAGCCGGTCGCGGTGAACCACCACGAACGCGAGCGTCTCGTTCCGACGGAGGAACGAGTCGAAGGCCGCGCCATCCCCGTCGGGGATCGCTCCGCTGAGATCGATCTCGGGACCGTCGGGCAGCGGGCTCACCCCGTCGCCTGCTTCGATCACGCGGGACGGGAACCGATGCTGGTCGCCGACGTCGGCGTCCCGCCAGACCATCGCCCGGGCTGTCGTGGACGAGTCCACGGCCGTCAACGCCCACGCGTAGACCCCACCCACCACCAGGACGAGCGCGCCCGCGGCGATCGCGAGCCGCCGGGGCCA
>CBHFMJ010000260.1:0-3385 GCA_965994715.1 uncultured bacterium
AGACCGACGACGAGTTCCGGGAAGAAGCCGCCGAGGCCGCCCGGAAGCACTCCCGCTTCCGGGAGTGGGAGCCGCAGGAGTGGGACCGGTTCGCCCGCGGCGTATTCTACCACCAGGCCTGCTACGACGAGCTGAACCGCATCAACCGGAAGGCCAGCCTCAGCAAGCGTGGAGGAGATGAGGTCATGCAGAGCGAGATTGGAATGCAGCGCCTCCTTGCCGCCCCGGAGGATTACCGCGTCGCGCGAACGACGTCCCGGCTCATCGCGGTGAGGATCACGTCGTCGTCTCGGCGCGCGAAGGCCGCGAGGGGTGCCGCGAAGATGGCCTCGCGGTCACTGTTTGAGCTGATCGTCCTTCACCACACTCGTATCGACACCATCGACGGACGCCTGGAGGCCAACGTGCCGGTCCCGCGTCGGATCAGTGGCCTACAGCCCAGGGGTGGCGGCGAAGGGGCCATTCCCAGCTCCCATCCGCGGTCGACGGGATGGGACCGGGTCGGCCGAGCAGGAACCCTTGTCCTGCTCCCACGCGGAGTCCACGCAGGACCTCGAGCTCCCCGACGGTTTCGATCCCCTCGGCGATGACCTCCATCTCGACCTGATCCGCGTAGGAGCTCAGTCGCGCGATCAGGGCGCTCTTGTGCTCGTCGGCGTCCACGCCGCTTACGAGGCTGCGATCGAACTTCAACAGATCGGGCGAGAGCTCCACGACGTGCGCGAGTCCGGAGAACCCCTTGCCGACGTCGTCGATCGCGAGCCGGCAGCCGAGCGCACGAAGCTCGGCAAGGCGCGTGTTCGTCTCCTCGTAGTCCACGATCGGCGAGCGCTCCGTGAGCTCGATGACCACGCGCCGTGCGGGGATCGAACGCACGAGGTCGATCAGTCGGGGTTCACGGAGCGTCTCGGGAGAGACGTTCACCGAGAGGTACACACCCTCGGGGACGGCATCCAGGTGCCCGAGCGCTTGGCTCGCGGTCGCGAGCTCGAGCCGCGCCAGCAGCCCCTGATCCGCAGCCTCCGCGAACCAGGTCTCGGGAGACCGCCTGGGCTTCGTAAGGAATCGCGAGAGCGCCTCCACCCCGCGGATGCGGCCGTCGTTGAGGTCGACCACGGGTTGGAACACGGTGTGGATCGCGTCGCCGCGGATCGCTTCCTCGATCCGTTCCGCCGAGACCCGTGCCCGCCCCACCACGCGGTCGACGTCGCGCGTCTGCTGCTCGACGAGCCGCTCCGCCACCTCGCCCAGACGATCGACCACGAGGCTGGCGCGTCCGTCTGCGGAACGATGGATCGCGCGGAGCACCTCGTCGGCCGGCTGATCCTTACCCACGTAACCCACGGCGCCCGCCCGGACCATCGAGGCGACCGTCCTGGGGTCGGTGCTCGCCGACAGGGCGACGATGCGGGTCTCGGGCGATCGCCGACGGATCTCGCGTGCCGCGCGACTCCCGCCGCCGCCGGGCATCCGGACATCGAGCAGGGCGACATCAGGTGCGTGGAGCTCGGCGAGGTCGATCGCCTCGCCGGCATCGCGCGCGGTCCCCACGACGTGGATGTCCTTGTCCATCGACACGAGCTCGCTCATCGCTTCGAGGATCGACGCTTCGTCGTCGGCGAGCATCAGTCGGATCCGTCCGGTGCTCATGCGAACTCCACCACGTCCGAGTCGACCGGCGCGAGCGCCACCCTCGGATCATTCCGATCGAGGTGGTCCTGGATCGCGACGAACGCGATGGCCAGCCCGAAGAGCGCGAGCACGATCGCCAGGCTTCGCGCCACGCCTCCGAGAGCTCCCCCCAAGCTGCTCTCGGTCGACCGGTCTCCGCGCTCGGGAGGCGCGATCCCGGATGCCGCCGAGATGACGGGCCCGAACGTGCCGGTGAGTCCGGGGCCGTCGGGGCCCCTGCCGTCCCCCACGCCGCGGCCGCTCGGGTCCGCGGCGCCCGGAGGCCGGGGTCCCGTCCCGCCGTGGCCACCGCCGGGCTCATCATCGATCGGGTCCGGGAGGTCGATCGGACCGCCGCCGAGGAGGTTGCGGACCCGATCCAGGTTGTCGTCCACGATCGGGTCGACCGTGCCGTCGACGGGAGTGTCGACCGGGTCGGTCGTTTCGAACACGAGATCCTCACCGGCGGCGAGAGCCTCGCGGGCGCGGCAGGCGGCGTCCAGCACGGGACAGGCCGCGTTCGCGACCGGCTGGCCGGTGAGGGCGAGGGCGAAGGTCCCGACCGCGATCAGCGAGAGGCGCCGGCTCCAGCGACTCACCGGGCACCATCGCCCGGGGTCCAGGTCCGCGGGGCATCCCACATCCCGGGCTCGGGATGAAGCTCCGAGAACGGGATCGGCTCCCCGACGATCGGTCCTTGGACGAGCTCGACACCGAGGTTCCGCAACTCGTGGAGCTGCTCCTCGGACTCGACGCCGGGCGCGATCACGCGGGCCCCGACGTCACCGGCGCAGGCGACCACCGCGGCGACGACGGAATGGCTCGAGAAGGTCTGTCCCAGACTCCGGATCAGGGTCGGATCCAGCCTGGCCAGGTCGGGGGAGAGCTTGGAGAGGTGCCGAAGGCTCTCGAACCCGGGGCCTGCGTCCCTCGCCGCGACGCGGATCCCCCGCGCGCGAAGCGTGGCCAAGACCCCGCCGGGATCCGCGGCCTCGAGCTCGGCCGCGGCCGCGGGCGCGAGAGGCGAGAACCCCAGCACGACCCGCGGGGCGACCGACCCTCGGATCGCTCGGCGGAACCTTCCCTCCACCACGGTCGACTGCGTCACCTCGAATCCCAGGAACAGGTCCTCGGGGATGATCGGCAAGGCCGACAGACTGGCTCGGAACGCGGACAGCTCGAAGTCGAGGAGGAGGTCGGCACCCTCGGCGTCGGCCAGCCAGGCGTCGTACGAACGGTGGGGGAGGGTCGCCACGCGGGGATGGGCATCGAGGCCGACGACCCTGCCAGTGGCGAGCTCCGCGATCGGCTCGAACTCGGCCGTCATGACCCCATCGAGGATCGCTCGGGCGACGGCGGTCCTCTGCTGCGTGCGATGAGGAAGCATCGGCGAGACCAGCGTGAGCTGCGGTCCCGCCTCCTCCGCGACGTAGTCGGGATCGATCGCACGGTGGATCGTCCGCAGGATCTTCTCCGTCGGATCGCCCTTGGGAACGTAGCCGCTCGCCCCGGCGCTGATCATGCCGATCACGGTGTCGGGATCCTGGTGCGCCGAAAGCGCGACGACCTTCGTCGGCGCGCATCGCTTCGTGATCTCGCGGGTCGCCCGCAATCCTCCACCGCCCGGCATCCGCACGTCGAGCAGGACCACGTCCGGGCGTTCCCGCGCCGTCATCTCGATCGCGTCTTCGGCGTTGTGGGCTGCCCCCACGAA
>CBHFMJ010000261.1:0-3374 GCA_965994715.1 uncultured bacterium
AGGAAGATCTGTCCGTCCGTGATCGAGATCACGTTCGTCGGGATATACGCGGAGATGTCGTTCCCCTTGGTCTCGATGATCGGGAGCGCGGTCAGCGAGCCACCGCCGAGGTCGTCCGAGAGCTTCGCGGCACGCTCGAGCAACCTCGAGTGCAGATAGAAAACGTCGCCGGGGAACGCCTCTCGTCCCGGCGGGCGGCGCAGCAGGAGCGACAGCGTCCGATACGCCGTCGCTTGCTTCGACAGGTCGTCGTACACGATCAACGCGTGCTCGCCGTTGTACATCCAGTGCGCACCGAACGCGGCGCCCGAGTAGGGGGCGATGTACTGGAACGGGGCCGGATCCGAGGCCGGGGCGTTCACGACGACCGTGTACTCCAGCGCTCCGTTCTCCTCCAGGGTCGCCACGACCTCGGCGACCGTCGAGGACTTCTGCCCGACCGCGACGTAGATGCACTTCACCCGCTTCTTCGGATCCCCGGTCGCCCAGAGCTCCTTCTGGGCGATGATCGCGTCGACGGCCACCGCGGTCTTCCCCGTCTGCCGGTCTCCGATCAACAGCTCGCGCTGGCCGCGGCCGATCGCCGTCATCGCGTCGATCGCCGTGATCCCCGTGTAGAGCGGCTCCTTCACCGGCTGCCGGTTCACGACGTTGGGCGCCTGGACCTCGAGGATCCGCCGGTCTTGCGACTGGATCGGTCCCTTGTCGTCGACCGGCTCGCCGAGGGCGTTCACGACGCGGCCGAGGAACCCGTCGCCCACCGGCACGGACAGGATCTGTCCCGTCTGCTTGACCGCGTCGCCCTCCTGGATGTGCGAGCTCTCCCCCAGGACGATGCAGCCGATCTCGCCCACGTCCAGGTTGAAGGCGAGCCCCAGCACGCCGCCGGGGAACTCCAGGAGCTCGTTGGCCATCGCGCCTGGCAGACCGGACACACGGGCGATCCCGTCGCCCGCCTCGATCACGCGGCCGAGCTCGCCCCGCTCGACCGACGGCGTCCAGCTCTCGACGTGCTTGCGGAGGGCCTCCGCGATGTCGTTCGGGTCGAACCTCTCTGCATCCACAGCCATCCCGATCACACGCTCCCTGTGAGGTACTGCTTCGCCTCGGTCAGCCGGCTCGCGAGCGAGCCATCGAACACCTCGTCGCCCACGCGGGCGACCACGCCGCCGATCACGGACGGATCGATGTCGACCTTCAGTTCCACGGGGTGGCCCGTGGCGCGCTCGAGCGCTTCGGCGAGCAACGACTTCTTCGCATCGCTCAGCGGAACGGCCACGCGTACCTCCGCCAGCGTGCGCTCCGATCGGTGGGCGGCCTCGCGGGCCAGCTCCTCGGCGATCGCCCCGATCCGGCGCGCCTGTCCCGCCTCCACCAGGAACCCCACGAGCGTCGCGGTGACCGGGTGGGCGCGCTCTCCGAGGAGCTCGTCGATCACGGCCTTCTTGCGCTCGGGCGGGAGCGCGGCGTCCGTCAGGGCCTCGCGGAGGTCCTCGTTGCGCTCGACGGCCTTCGCGAACGCGTAGAGCTCGTCCTGGACGCGATCGAGTGCCCCCTCCGCCTCGGCGACGGACAGCAGGGCCTGCGCGTAGCCGCGGACGGTGTCCTCGTTACCCACTCAGGAACCGCCTTCGGTGTCTTTGGCGCTGTCGTCGGCCGTTCCCTTGCCGTTGCCGTTGGCGCCCGCTCCCGACGCAACCTCGTCGATGAACTCGTCGATCAGTCGCTGATGCGCTCGCTCGTCGAGGGACTGGCCGACGATCCTCTCGGCGATCTCCACCGCGATCGATCCGACCTGGGCCCGGAGCTCCTGGAACACGCGATCGCGCTCGGCCCGGATCTCCTCCTGGGCTCGGCCGACGATCGCCTGGGACTCCTCCTCGGCCTTGGCCTGGAGATCGCGGCGCAGCTGGTCCGCCGTACCCCGAGCTTCCTCGATGATGCGGTTCGCCTCGTCCCGCGCGCCGGCGAGCTGGGTCCGGTACTCCTCCTGGAGCTTCTCCGCCTCGCCGCGGGTGGCCTCCGCTTTCTCCATCTCGCCCTGGATCTGGTCCCTCCTCTGCTCGAGGACCTCCCTGAACTTCGGGAGCACCCACTTCCACGTGAAGAAGAACAGGACGGCGAAGGCGAGCAGCCCGACGATGAGCTCGCCGACCGCGGGATACAGATCCTTGGCCTCGGAGACCTCCTCTCCGTGCTCCTCGGCCTGCGCGAGGATCGACCCGATCAGTGCGTGCACGAGCGGTCTCCCCTCCTCAGATGATGAACGAGAACGCGATGCCGAACAGCGCGAGCGCCTCGATCAGCCCGATGCCGATGAACATCGTGGTCCGGACCTGGTTCGCGTACTCCGGCTGTCGAGCCATCGCCTCGACCGACTTCCCGATCAAGATCCCGAGCCCGATCCCGGGCCCGATCGCCGCGAGCCCGATGATCAGCCCTTTGCCGATCGTCTCCAGCCCCGAGAAGTCACTTGCGGCTTGTGCGAGCAACCCCAACATCCATTCCTCCTTGGTTTCCTTCGGCTTGGTCTCTAATGCTCTTCCGCCAGGACCCCGCCGATGTACGACGCGGTGAGGATGGCGAAGATGAATGCCTGCAAGACCGCCACGAACACTTCGAACGCGACGAGCGCCACGGAGATCGGGAGGGTCACCGTGAGGCCCAGGTAGCTCAGCCCTCCGTTCAAGAAGAAGAACTCGGTCCCGAGGAACGCGAGCGCGAGCAGGAAGTGCCCGGCGACGAAGTTCGCCGCGAGACGGATCGTCAGCGTGATCGGGCGGATCACGATGTTCGAGACGAATTCGATCACCAGGAGCAGTGTGTAGCGCAGGATCGCCGGTGCGCTCGGGATGATGCACGTGAACCTCAGGTACCCGAAGAACCCGTGTTTCGCGATCCCCACCGCGTTGTACGTGACCCAGGCGATCATCGCCAGGACGAGCGGGAACGCCACGCGGCTGCTCGCCGAGAAGTTCACCCACGGGGCGATCTCGAACATGTTCATGAAGAAGATGAAGAAGAAGAACGTCACCAGCAGCGGAAGGAACCGGTCCGCCGCCGGCCCGAGCATCGGGAGCGCGATCTGCTCCCGCACGAACTCGAGGCCCATCTCCATCAGGGCTTGCAGCTTGCCCGGCACGGTACGCGGCTTGCGGAACGCGAGCAGGAACAGAAGGACGTAGACCAGAACCGAGGCCACGACGAGGGCGATGATGAAGTTGAAGCAGATCTCGATGCCGAGGAGATCGACGCTGAAGTAGCAATCGAAGACGAAGTCCTTCGTCGAGGGCGGGTGGAACTCGGCTGCGAGGACCGCCGCGATCACGTGGTCCGCTCCGGGAAGTACCAGAGGTCGGCCTGCATCCGGCCGC
>CBHFMJ010000262.1:0-3346 GCA_965994715.1 uncultured bacterium
CGCATCACCCATCGGCGCCTCGCCCGCCGGCGCATCGCCCGCCGGAGTTTCGATGTGCTCCTCCGCGACCTCCAGGAGAACCCGTCGGAAGTGATGTGAGACCAGGAGCGTCACGGCTGGGAGCAGCTCCTGGAACGCCTCGACCATCCGCGCCGACGCCGCGTCGGCGTCGGGAGCCGTGTCCCGGATCGGTTTCCGCACGTGCTCGTCGAACAGCTCGACTGCGCGCTCGGCGAGCCCTCGCATCGCCTCGTCGGCGTCGCGCGCCAGCGCGAGCAGATCGCCCAGCGGGAGCCCGAACTCGAGGAGGCGGAGGGCCGTGCGCACGAGCTCGATGTCCCCGGACGTGTAGCGGGTCTCGCCGCCGACGTCGTGGCCGATCCGGATGCCCTCCCGCTCCACCGCTTGGATCAGCGACGCCGGCACTCCGCTCGCGGAGGAGAACGCGTCGAGCGAGAGCGCCTCTCCGTCGCTCGAGTCGGCTCGCTCGGACGCGACGGCGGCAGCCAGGCCGGCGTCCGCGAGGCTGAGCTCGCCGTCGACCACGCGGCGGATCGCCGCCAGCGTCAACCCCTGACGCTGCAGGCTCCGGATCTCGTGGATCCGGTCGACGTGCTCGGGCCGGTACCAGGCGACGCGTCCCTCCTTGTCGGGCTGCGGCAGCAACCCTCTGGCTTGGTAGTAGCGGACCGTGTCGACGGAGACCTCGCACGCCGTCGCGAGCTGTTCCACTCGGTATTTCATGGCCACGCGTGGCCCCTTCGCGATCCATACCTCACGACCGGGAACTCTACGAGTGTTCGCTCACACGGTCATCCTCGAGGTCCGCCGTGCGTGCTCACGGCCGGCGCGCCGGCCATCGATACGATGCGACCCGTGGAGCGCCGCGCCGGCCGGCCGATCACCCTCGGGCTCGTGCTCGCCTGCCTCGCGGGGACGCTGCTGATCGGCGCCGTCCACAAGAGCCCGTGCGCCGACGGGCACTGGGAGGACGGCCGCCAGTATCACCTTGCTTGCTACACGGACATCGTCCCCTTGTTCGGTACGGAACAGCTCTCCGGGGGCCGCCTGCCGTACCTCGACGCGTGCGGCCCGTCCGACTTCAACTGCGACGAGTACCCGGTCCTCACGATGTACTTCATGCGTGTGGCCGGTTGGATCTCCGGGGACGATCCGGGCCGCTTCTTCTGGGTCAATGTGATCCTGTTATCGGCGTGCGCCGCCGTGGCGGCGGCATGCCTGTACCTGATCGATCCGGGTCGGGCCCTCTGGTTCGCGGTGGCGCCCAGCCTCGCCCTGCAGGCGTTCGTGAACTGGGATCTCCTCGCGGTCGCCCTGACGACGGCGGCCACCCTCGCGTTCGTCCGCCGCCGCGACGGTGGGGCCGGCGCCCTGATCGGACTGGGGGCCGCGGCGAAGCTCTTCCCGGGCCTGCTGCTCGTCCCCTTCGCCGCGGACCGTCTCCGGCAGCGCCAGCCCGACCGGGCGATCCTCCTGTGGTGGTCGGCCGCGGCCGCGTGGCTCACCGTGAACGTGCCGTTCGTCGCCACCGCCCTGTCCGGGTGGTGGGAGTTCTTCCGATTCAACGGCGCCCGGGGGGCGGATTGGGACAGCGCGTGGTTCGTGCTGTGCCGACATCTCTCCGTGTGCCCCTCGACAGGGCTGATCAACGCCGCGTCGACGGCGCTGATGGTCGGCATCGGCGCCTGGATCTGGAGCGCGAAGCGTCGTCGCGAGCCGGAGTTCCCGCGATGGCAGCTCGTCTTCCCGTTCCTCGTCCTCTTCCTGCTCTTCGGGAAGGTGTACTCCCCGCAGTTCAGCCTGTGGCTGCTCCCCTGGCTGGTCCTGATCCTCCCCGACCCGCGCCGATTCCTCGCGTTCGAGGCGGCCGACGTCGCGGTCTTCCTGACGCGGTTCCCGTTCTTCGGTGACCTCACCGGGATCGGAGGTCTTCCGCAGTGGGTCTTCGAGACCGCCGTGGTGATCCGCGCCGCCGTGCTGGTGTGGTGCGTCGTCGCGTGGGTGCGGGAGCCGAGCCGCCGGCTCCCGGCGGAGGGCGGCGCGGAACGGGCGCGGCCGTTGGCGCACGCGTGAGCGGTCCTCACCGGCTGCGCGACGGTCTGCGGCCCTGCCTCCTCGTCTTCCTCGCGGCGAGGATCGGACTGTCGCTCGTGTCCGTGATCGCCGTCGACCTCGTCGACCCGCTCCCGCCGGTGGATGTGCCGGGAAGGACCGCGCCGGCTGCCTCCTCGGGCTGGCACAACGCGATCGATGCGACCGAGCGGCAGGACGCCGTCTGGTATCTGCGGCTCGCCGACGATGGGTGGTCGGGTGACGACGCCAGCGCCGCCTTCTTCCCTCTCTACCCGCTCACGGTTCGTGCCGCCGCATGGATCCTTCCCGACTCTTGGCCCGAGTTCTGGCCCGGCGACGAGCTGATGGCCGCGCTGCTGGTCTCGAACGTCGCGTTCCTCGGTGCGCTCCTCGCGTTGTTCGCGTTGACGGCCGACGCGTTCGGTGAGCGCGTCGCTCGGAGAGCGATCGTGGTGGCGGCGCTCTTCCCCACGGCCTTCTTCTTCCTCGCGCCGTACACGGAGTCACTCTTCTTGTTCCTGTCGATCCTCGCGTTCCGCGCGGCGCGATGGGATCGCTGGGGGCACGTCGCCGTCACCGGCGCTCTCGCCGCGCTCACGCGGAGCGTGGGGATCCTGCTGATCCCGGCCCTCCTGGTGGAAGCGTTCTCGGCCAAGCGCGGACGCAGCGACTCCCGCCGGGCCATCGCCGGTCGTGCGGCGTGCGTGGCCGCGATCTCCTTGGGACCGCTGTCGTGGTTCGCGTGGTGGGGACTCGCGCACGGGAGCTGGCTCGCCCCTCTCGACGCCCAGCGCCTGTGGGGCCGCGAGCTCCAGCCGCCGTGGGTCTCGCTCACCCACGCCGTCGACCTCGCGTGGTCGTTCCACTCCTACTGGTTGCTCGATCTCGTCCTCGTGTCGATCGCGATCGCCGGCCTTGCCCTCGCCCTGCCGGCGCTCCGCGCCTCAGAGATCACGTACGGGAGCCTGAGTCTCCTGCTCCCGCTCGTGGACCCATTCTGGGACCGACCGCTCCTTTCCGCTCCTCGATTCGCGGTGGTGGTGTTCCCCGCGCTCTGGGGGTTGTCCGGCGTAGGGCTGGGGCGTGCGCTGCCTCGCCCCTTGGTGACCGCCGTCCTCGCCGGCGGCTGGGTGCTCTGTGCCGTGCTCTTCGTGAATTGGCGACACCTGTTCTGAGGCGGACGGTTCCGAACCCGCCAGCGTGGCCCGGGGTAGGATGTGCCGAGCACGCGACCGACCGGAGGTGTCGTGAC
>CBHFMJ010000263.1:0-3323 GCA_965994715.1 uncultured bacterium
GATCTGGTGCGTTCGGCCGGTGCGGGGCACGGCCTCGAGGAGGGTGGCGCCGTCGAAGCGCTCGCGCACCTCGAACCCCGTCTCCGCCCGGCGTCCTTCGGTCTTGTCCACGACGATCTTCGACGCACGTCGTCCGAGCGGCGCGTCGACCGCGAAGGCGTCGTTCCCGACGCGCCCCCGGACGAGCGCGAGGTAGGCGCGCTCGACGGCGTGATCGTGGAACAGGCGGCGGAGCGCCGCATACGCCTGGTCGGTCTTGGCAACGACGAGGAGACCCGAGGTGCCGGCATCCAACCGATGCACGATGCCGGGCCGGAGCGTGCCGCCGGCCGGCGCGAGCGGGACACCCATCCCGAGCAGTCGGTTCACGAGCGTCCCGGCCCGCCGGCGTACGGTCGGGTGGGTCACCAGGCCCGCCGGCTTCGCCACCACCGCGAGGTGGTCGTCCTCGAACCGCACCGGCACGGGCGGTCCCTCGGCCGCGAGCGGAGCGTCGGACTCGATCTCGATCGTCAGGCGCTCGCCGCCGTGGAGTCGGAACGACTTCGGCCGTGACTCACCGTCCACCCGCACGGCTCCCGCGGCGATCGCGCGCTGCACGTCGGCTCGCGCCGCCCCAGTGATCCGCGCCACGACGACGTCCAGCCGTCCCTCCTCCGCCTCCACCGTTCGCTTCACGGTGCGCCCTGGGTCCGTTCGGGCTCCTCCCGTCGCTCACGGAGCCCGACCACGGCCAGGAGGATCGCGCCGACGACGATCGCCGAGTCGGCGAGGTTGAAGACGGGCCACACGTGCAGATCGATGAAGTCCACCACCCGTCCCCGCATGCCCGGCGCGCGGATCACCCGGTCCGTGAGGTTCCCGAGCGCTCCGCCCAGCACCAGGCCGAGCGAGGCTCCGACGAGCCGGCTCGTGTGACGGAACGCCGTGGCGATGATGATCACGGCCACCACGGCGCTCACGCCCACGAAGAACCACGGCGCGCTCTGGCCGATGCTGAAGGCGCCGCCGGAGTTGGTCGTGAACCGGAGCGTCAGGACCCCGGGGATCAGATCGATCGGATCGCCCGGCAGGGATGCCTCCGCAAGGATCTTCGTGACGCGGTCGAGGCCGTAGGCGAGGAACGCGGTGACGAAGAGGACCCGCGCCGCCCGGCTCCGCGGCGCGTCCACGCGATCAGCGGCGGGATTGCGCGGCCTGCGCGTCCTTGATGCAGAGCTCCGCGTACGGGAGCGCCTTGATGCGCGCCTTCTCGATCGGCTTGCCGCACCGCTCGCAGAGGCCGTAGGTCTTCGCGTCCATGCGCCTCAGGGCCCCGTCGATCTTCCTTAGGAGGTCGCGCACGTTGTTCTCGATCGAGAGGTCCTTCTCGCGTTCGAACGTCGCAGTGCCGGCGTCGGCCGACTCGTCGTCGAGCCCCACGTCACCCGCCATGTCCGACTGGGTGGCCGCGAATGAGCCCTCGACGATCGAGGTCAGCTGCGATTCCAGATGCCCACGCTCCTCCGAGAGGCGGGCCCGGAGGTCCTTGATCTCCGCCGCGGTGAGCTTGGACTGCGTCATGGGGGCGAAGGGTAGCACGTCGGCGCACCGGCCCGTCTCTGGATCATCCCTCCCCGGAGTTGTTGCAGCACTTCGACTCTGCTCGGATCTGCGCCCTCGAACTGCTTCTCGCCCGCTCGCCGGCCCCGGTGGAGGGTGACGCGCCACGGCATACGCAAAGAGCCATCGGAAGCGCCATCCGAGGGTTTTCCTCCGTCGGCCGCGATCGTGGCTTCACGCGGACGGTCGCGCTCGCCTCGCGGTGTAGCATGCACGACGGGAGGCGACGACGGGAACGCGTCGCGGGGACGGCAGAGCACGAGCGAGCCGGAGATGGTGGGAGCCCGGCGCCGAGCGCCCCGCGGACATCATCCCCGAGCCCCTGCCCGAACCGGCTCGACGAATCCCGGGCCGCGGGAGATGCAGGCGGGTCCGCCCGTGACAGCGGCAGGCCGTGATCGCGGCCGTGAGCGGTCGGCCGCCGCGAGGCGACCGGCAAGCGAGGTGGTACCGCGGGGCTCGCGCCTCGTCCTCGCAGCAGGCGAGGACGAGGCGTTGTTGGTGGAGGACGCGGATGGCGAAGGACCAGGGCCCCGGGTACGAGCCCGTCGATCCCAAGGTCAGCTTCCCGGAGCTGGAGCGGTCGATCCTGCGGTTCTGGGACGAAGCCGACGTGTTCCACCGATCGCTCGCGCAGCGTGAGGGCGCGCCGGAGTGGGTCTTCTACGACGGCCCGCCGACGGCCAACGCGAAGCCGCACATCGGGCACGCCCTCACGAGGGCGTTCAAGGACGTCTACCCGCGGTACCGCACGATGACCGGCCACCTCGTCCATCGGAAGGCCGGCTGGGACTGTCACGGTCTGCCGGTCGAGATCGAGGTGGAACGCGAGATCGGCTCGACGTCCAAGCGCGACATCGAGGCGTTCGGGATCGCGGAGTTCATCGAACGCTGCCGTGCGTCGGTGCGTCGCTACGTCCGGGACTGGGAGGAGCTGACGCGAAGGATCGGCTTCTGGATCGACATGGACGATGCCTACTGGACGATGGACCCGGCCTACGTCGAGTCGGTGTGGTGGTCGCTGAAGCGGTTGCACGAGCGGGGGCTCCTCGTCGAGGCCGACAAGGTGACGGCGTACTGCCCGCGGTGCGGGACCGCGCTGTCCGATGCGGAGGTCGCCCTCGGGTACGAGACCACGGAAGACCCCAGTGTCCACGTACGGTTCCCGATCGCCGATGCGGCGGATCCCGAGCTCGTCGGCGCGTCGCTGCTCGTCTGGACGACGACGCCGTGGACGCTCCCGTCCAACGCCGGCATCGCGGTGGATCCTGAAGCCTCCTACGTCGTCGCTGAGGGCGAGGGGATGCGGTTGGTCCTCGCGGAGTCGCGCCTCGACGCGGCACTCGGCGACGGCTGGACCGTGCTGAGGATGATCCACGGTTCCGCGCTGCTCGGCGCGCGCTACGAGCCTCCCTACCCCAACGTCGACGGGGCACATCGCGTCGTGGCCGGCTCGTTCGTGGCGCTCGACGAAGGCACCGGCACCGTGCACATGGCGCCGGCGTTCGGACCCGAGGATCTCGATGTCGGGCTCGCCCAGGGCTGGCCGGTGTTCAAGCCGGTCGGCGACGACGGGCGGTTCACCGACCTCGCCCCGGAGTTCGTGCGCGGGCTGTTCGTCAAGGACGCGGACGCGCCGATCGAGGAGGACCTGCGCGCGCGCGGGCTCCTCGTGCGATCGGGCCGGATCGAGCACAGCTATCCGTTCTGCTGGCGGTGCG
>CBHFMJ010000264.1:0-3322 GCA_965994715.1 uncultured bacterium
AGGCCCCGCGTTTCGCCACCCGCAGTAGCATCACCTGCCCGATGGCGCGCCTCTTCGGGACCGACGGTGTCCGAGGGATCGCCGGCTCCGAGCTCACCGCGACGCTCGCGCGAGGGCTCGGCCGGGCGGCCGTTCGGGTGTTGGCCGACGGCGTCGAGCACCGGCCCGTGTTCGTGCTCGGAAGGGATCCACGGGAGTCGGGGACGTGGCTCGAGGAAGCCCTCGTCGGGGGGATCCACGAGGCCGGGGGAGACGTGCTCTTGGCAGGCGTGGAGCCCACTCCTGCCATCGCGTTCCTGACGATCGACGTGGGTGCCGACGCCGGCGTCGTCATCTCGGCGTCACACAACCCTCCCGAGTACAACGGCATCAAGTTCTTCGGCCCGAACGGCATGAAGCTCCCGGATGTCGTCGAGGACCGGATCGAGGCCGGGCTGTCGGACACCTCGTCGCCGGCCGCCCACGAGGGGTCGATCCAGGACCTCGCCGGTGGCCGCGAGCGATACCTGGCACACCTCGAGGCCGCGGCGGGAGCACGGCTCAACGGGATGACGATCGTCGTCGATTGCGCGAACGGCGCGGCGTCCGGCTTGGCCCCGACACTCTACGAGCGGCTCGGGGCGACGGTGCACCCGATCCACGACGCTCCCGACGGGCGCAACATCAACGTCGGCTGTGGGGCCCTCCACCCGGAGGTCGTGGGGGCGGCGGTCGTGGAGTTGGGGGCGGACGCCGGCGTCTCCCATGACGGAGACGCCGACCGCGCGCTGTTCGTCGACGCAACGGGAACGCCGATCGACGGAGACCAGATCCTCGCCGCGTGCGCGATCGCGATGAAGGAAGCCGGTGCCCTTCCCTCCGATGCCGTGGTCACGACCGTGATGGCCAACCTCGGCTTCCATCGAGCGATGCGGGACGCCGGGATCACGGTCTCCGCCACGAAGGTGGGCGACCGGTACGTCCTCGAGGAGATGCTGGAGGAAGGCGTGATGCTGGGAGGGGAGCAGTCCGGCCACCTGATCTTCCGTGACCACGCGACGACCGGCGACGGTCTCCTGACCGCGGTCCGGTTCCTCTCCCTCGCGGTGGGCAGCGGTCGCACGGTCGCCGATCTCGCCGGCGTGATGCAGCGGTACCCGCAGGTTATGGAGAACGTCGAGGTGCGGAGCCTCACCGAGCTCGACGGCTCCGATCGCGTGTGGGAGGCGGTCCGAGCGGCGGAGGAGGAGCTCGCCGACCATGGCCGCGTGATCGTCCGCGCGTCTGGCACCGAACCGCTCGTCCGGGTGATGGTCGAGGCAGAGACGGAGGACGTCGCGCGCCGCCACGCGGATGCGATCGCAGACGAGGTGAGGAAGCACCTCGGCGCCTGAGCGCCGTCTCTCGGAGGCCCTCGTCCGGTTCTCGCGGACGGACCGCCCTGCTACCCTCGATGCTCCATGTGCGGCATCGTCGGCTACGTGGGGCCCGACGAGGCCCTCCCGATCGTCCTCGAGGGACTTCGACGTCTGGAGTACCGCGGGTACGACTCGGCGGGCGTCGCCGTGCTCGACGGCGACCTCACCGTCGTCAAGCGGGCGGGCAAGCTCTCGGAGCTCGTCACGGCGCTCGACGAAGACGGACATCCGGCCGGGATCGTCGCGATGGGTCACACCCGCTGGGCGACGCATGGAGCGCCGACCCACCGCAACGCCCATCCGCACCTCGACTGCTCCGAGACGATCGCCGTGATCCACAACGGGATCATCGAGAACTTCCAGCAGCTCCGAGCACGGCTCGAGAAGGAAGGGCACACCCTCACCTCGGAGACCGACACGGAGCTCGTGGCCCATCTCATCGAGGAACGCCTCCGGGACGGCGGATCGCTCGTGGAGGCCGTCCGCGCGACGGTCCGCGAGCTGGAAGGGGCGTACTCGCTCGTCGTCATGTCGTCGGAGGAGCCCGGTCTCCTCGTCGGCGTGAAGGTCGCGTCCCCACTCGTCGTCGGGGTCGGTTCCGGCGAGAGCATCCTCGCCTCGGACATCCCGGCGGTGCTCGGACGGACGACCACGGTGATCCCCGTGGGTGAGGGACGGATCGTCGAGGTGCGAGCAGACGGCGCGACGTTCACGGACTTCGACGGCAGCGTCGTGCATCCGGAGTCCATCGAGGTCGACTGGGACTCCGCTCGGGCGGAGAAGGGCGGCTTCGACACGTTCATGCTCAAGGAGATCCACGAACAACCGAGCGCGATCCGCGACACGCTGGTGGGGCGGGTCGACGAGATGCGCCGCCTCGCGCTCGACGACCTGAGGATCTCCGACGACGTCCTCCGTGAGGTGAACAAGGTCTTCGTGGTGGCGTGTGGGACCGCGTACCACTCGGGCCTCGTCGCGAAGTACGCGATCGAGCACTGGACGCGGCTGCCCGTGGAGATCGACATCGCCAGCGAGTTCCGGTACCGGGACCCGGTCCTCGGCTCCGACACGCTCACCCTCGCGGTCTCACAGTCGGGGGAGACGATCGACACGCTCGAGGCCGCCCGACATGCGCGGCGCCAGGGATCGCCCCTCCTGGCCGTCACGAACACCGTCGGCTCGTCGCTCGCCCGCGAGGCCGACGGCGTGATCTATATGCACGCGGGCCCGGAGATCGGAGTGGCCGCGACGAAGACGTTCGCGACCCAGATGGTGTCGCAGTACATCCTCGCGATGTACCTCGCGCAGGTCCGCGGCTCGATGTTCCCCGAGGAGATCGCAGAAGTACTGACACGGATGGCGGAGCTCCCGGCGCAGGTCGAACGGGCGATCGCGCTGGACGGGCAGGTCCAGGAGCTCGCTCGGCGGTTCCAGGACTCGCGGGACTGGCTGTTCATCGGTCGGCACACCGGCTATCCCGCAGCCCTCGAAGGGGCCCTGAAGCTGAAGGAGATCAGCTACGTCCATGCGGAGGGCTATCCGGCCGGCGAGCTGAAGCACGGCCCGATCGCGCTGGTCGAGGACGGCGTGCCCGTGGTGGCGGTCGCGACCACGTGCCACGTCTACCCGAAGATGCTCTCGAACATCCAGGAGGTACGCGCGCGCGGCGCCGAGGTGATCGCCGTCGCGACGGAGGGAGACGAGCAGATCCGCGGTGTGGCCCAGCACGTGCTCGAGGTTCCGGAGACGCCGGAGCTGCTGTCGCCGGTCGTGGTGACGGTGCCGCTGCAGCTCCTCGCGTACCACGTCGCCCGTCTGCGAGGCTCCGACGTCGACCAGCCGCGGAACCTCGCGAAGAGCGTCACGGTCGAGTAGCGTCCGGGCATGGCTCGGGTGATGGCTCGTCCCCGCGCTCTCCGGCTCAT
>CBHFMJ010000265.1:0-3315 GCA_965994715.1 uncultured bacterium
CGGGCTCACGATCGCCGTGACGCGCTCGCTGACCTCTCGGACGCAGCTGAGCGGCATCGATGAGATCCCCGGGTTCTCCCTCGCGAACACGCTGTTCGGGACGAGGGTGGAAGTTGCTGGGGCGAACTTCAACATCACGATCGTCTGGTGGATCGGCCTCGTCGTTTTGGCGACTTGGGTCCTGCTCCGGACGCGAACGGGGAACTGGATCTTCGGGACCGGCGGCGCCGTGGACGCGGCGCGGAACGTCGGTGTCCCGGTCAGCCGCGTGAAGCTGGCGCTCTTCGTGACGACGGCCATGGCCGCGTTCCTCGTGGCGATGCTCCAGGTCGTCCAGGTGAACAGCGCGGATGCGCTCCGGGGCACCGGCTTGGAGTTCGAGGCGATCATCGCGGCGGTCGTCGGCGGGTGCCTCCTCACCGGGGGCTACGGCTCCGTCGTCGGCGCCGCGCTCGGTGCCTTGATCTTCGCGATGGTGCAGCAGGGGATCGTGATCACCGGCGTGGACGGCGACTGGTACCAGGTGGTGCTCGGCAGCGTCCTCGTGGTCGCGGTGATCTTCAACAACTTCATCAGGAGGAGGGCGGCGACCCGATGAGCGCGCAGACCGACGACGCGCTTCTGGAGACCCGGAAGCTCTCGAAGTACTTCGGCAGCGTGATCGCGATCAAGGACATCTCGATGCTCGTTCGCCCGGGCACGGTCACGTGCCTCCTCGGCGACAACGGAGCGGGGAAGTCCACGCTGATCAAGACCCTCTCCGGCGTGTACGAGCCCAGCGAGGGCGACTACCTGTGCGACGGGGAGGAGATCCATCTGAAGTCCCCTCGCGACGCGCTCGCGCGCGGGATCGCGACGGTTTACCAGGACCTCGCGATGATCCCGCTGCTGTCGATCTGGAGGAACTTCTTCCTCGGATCAGAGCCGACGAAGGGATGGGGGCCGTTCCGCCGCTTCGACGTGCAGAAGGCGAGGGAGATCACTCGTGACGAGATGGCCAAGATGGGCATCGACATCCGCGATCCGGATCAGCCCGTCGGGACGCTCTCCGGCGGTGAGCGACAGTCCGTGGCCATCGCCAGGGCTGTGTACTTCGGAGCGCGCGTCCTGATCCTCGACGAGCCCACAGCAGCGCTCGGCGTGAAGCAAGCTGGCGTCGTCCTCCGGTACATCGTGCGAGCGAAGCAACGAGGCGTCGCCGTCGTGTTCATCACGCACAACCCCCACCACGCGTACCCGGTCGGGGACCATTTCGTCATCCTCCGGCGGGGGCAGATCTTCGGATCCTTCCCGAAGGACGAGCTCGCGATCGACCAGCTCGTCCAGATGATGGCAGGAGGCGCCGAGCTGGAGAACCTCGCCCACGAGCTCCAGCGTGAGGCCGGTGACGACGTGGAGCTGCGGAAGGCTGCGGCGGTCCTCGAGCAAGAGGTCGAGGCCGTGGCGGCGGAGCCGCTCGTTCCGGGGCCTCCAGCCGACGTCGCCGACGACGGGGAGGCTACGCCCGAGGGCTGACGTGGACACCGACGGCCCCTACGACCTCGTGACGATGGGCCGCGTCGGGGTCGACCTGTATCCGGAGCAGAGCGGCGTCCCCCTCGCGGAGGTGCGCACGTTCGCGAAGTCGCTCGGCGGGAGCCCGACCAACGTCGCCGTCGGCGCGGCCCGCTACGGTCACCGGACTGCCGTGATCACCAAGGTCGGCGCCGACGGCTTCGGGGACTACGTCCGCTCCGCTCTGCGGGGGTTCGGGGTCGATGACCGGTTCGTAGGGACCGACGCCGAGCTGCACACGCCGATCGTGGTCTGTGAGCTGCTCCCTCCGGAGTCGCCCTCGATCCGGGTCTACCGGGAGCCGTCGGCTCCCGACATGCAGCTCGCTCCCGACGAGCTGGACCTCGACGCGATCCGAGACGCCCGCGTCTTCTGGACGACCGGGACCGGTCTGTCCGACGAGCCGAGTCGGTCCGCGACGATCGCCGCGCTCGAGGCGCGGGTTCGCTCGGGCATCACGGTGCACGATCTGGACCATCGCCCGACGTTCTGGTCATCGCCCGACGAGGCGGGAGAGCAGCAGCGGCGGGCCCTCGAGCACGCCACGGTCGCGGTGGGCAACGTCGAGGAATGCCGGGTGGCCGTGGGCGACGGCGATGCGGAGACGCTCGCCGCCAAGCTCCGTGACCTCGGCGTGGATCTCGCGATCGTGAAGCTGGGCGGGGAGGGGGTGCTGGCGTCGTGGGAGGACACCGTGGACCGGTTCCCTCCGGTGCCGGTCCCCGTCGTCAACGGCCTCGGCGCCGGTGACGCGTTCGGCGCGGCCGTGTGTCACGGCTCGTTGGAGGGATGGGACGTGCCGAGAACGATCCGGTTCGCGAACGCGGCGGGAGCCCACGTCGCCGCCCGTCTCGCGTGTGCGGACGAGATGCCAGACGAAGCCCAGGTGGAAGCGCTGCTCGTCGATGTGTGATCCGAGCTCAGTCGCCCGTCGCCCACGCGGCCACCGCGAGGATCTCGTCCGAGCCGACCGCGATCGAGATGTGCGGTGGCGGCTCGCCGAGCACGTGTCGGACCGCCGCCTCCGCGAACCGCTCGGAGGGGATCCGCTCCCAGGCGTCGCCGCCGAGCCACGCGGTTCCCGCGGGCAGGCCGGCGGCGCTCAGGAATCGACGGCGGAACGCGGCGCTCGGCGGGCAGCGGTGCTCCGCGTGGTGCGCGAACTCGTGGAGGAGCGTCGCCTCGAGGTTGCCCGCCGTCCCGGGCGCGCGGATCAGGACCAGCCCGGGTTCGGGCTCGTACCGCGCGCGATCCGAGAGCTGCCACGCCACGCCCACCGTCACGTCGCCCAGGCATCCCCTCCGGCCGGGGAAGGCCGCCGTGAACCGTTCCCAGGCCCGGTTCGTCACCTCCCGGACGTCGCGCGGCGTCTCGTCGGTGAACCGCACGGTGGGCTCGATCGGACGCGCGGACGCGACGACCGCCACCGCGGCGACGGCCGCCAGCACCACCAGGGCGATGCGGGACCTGCGCACGTCTCGAACGGTACCCGCGGAGCGCGCAGTGCGAGCTGACCTGTTCCGCCCGGCGGGGTCCGTCATGGTCGAGGGGGAGCCGGTGCATCTCACGCCCGCCGACGCAGGGTGGTCCTTCAGCGGCCTCCGCGTCCTCACGCTCCCGTCCCACGACCGTCGCCGGATCGTGCTCGACGGCATCGAGGCGGTGGCCCTCCCCCTCTCCGGCTCGTGCGCGATCGAGGTCGGCAGCGAGACGTTCGAGCTCGACGGCCGGCCGGACGTGTTCTCACGCGTCTCGGACTTC
>CBHFMJ010000266.1:0-3285 GCA_965994715.1 uncultured bacterium
CCCTGGAGGAGGCGATGCACGACGATCTGAACCTCGACGTCCTCCTGCCCGTCGCCGAGGCGATCGCGTCGGCCGGCACGGACGAGGAACGTGCCGGGGTCCTCGGCTACCTCGGGCTGCAGGCGGCCATGATCGCGAACCGGATCGTGGACGAGGACGTGCGGGCGCGCTGGTTCCGAGGCCCGGTCGGCAGCGCGCTGGCCGCGCTCGCGGTGGAGCCAGGAAGGTCGCTCACCCGCCACGAACACGCCGACCCGGCCGCGACGGTCGACGACGATGACGTGGAGCTCCTGAAGCTCGTGGTCGAGGGGCTCTCGAACGATGAGATCGCGGCTCGCGTCGGCGTCGAGGCGAACGAAGTGACCAGGCGACTCGCCGCGACGTACGCGAGGATCGGCGCGTCGTCCCGAGCCGACGCGACGGCCTTCGCGTTCCAGTCGAGGATCCTGTGAGGGCCGCCTAGATGCTCCGGGCACGTGTCGATCGGCCCCGCTGCATCGGTGCCGGCAACTGCATCACGATCGCCCCGACGGCCTTCGACTGGCACCGGGGCGACTTCTCGAAGGCCGGCGTCGCGGACGCGGCCAGCGTCGACGAGGAGAAGCTCCGCGAGGCCGCGTTCGCCTGCCCCACTCTCGCGATCGTCCTCGAGGAGGTCGCGGAGCTGCTCCCGTGGCAGCTCCGCGGCCGCGCGCCGACCCAGCGCGTCCAGCGCACCTTCATGTTCACCGACATCGTCGGGTCGACGAGCCTCCTCGAAGCGATGGGGGACGAGGCCTGGCAGTCGCTCCTGTCCTGGCACGACAAGACGCTCCGCGCGATGTTCGGCGCGAACCGTGGCGAGGAGGTGACCGCGACCGGAGACGGGTTCTTCGTGGCGTTCGAATCTCCCGACGATGCCCTCGCCTGCGCGGCCGCGATCCAACGGGGGCTCGCCGAGCACCGCAGCAGCGCCGGGTTCGCGCCGCAGGTGCGGATCGGTGTGCACGCGTCCGACGCGACGATGGTCGGACGGAACTTCACCGGCAAGGGAGTGCATGAAGCCTCCCGGATCGGCGGCCTCGCTGAGGGAGGGCAGATCGTCGCCAGCGCCGAGACGGCCGCCGGCGGGCAGTTCCCGACGAAGGACTCGCGGACGGTGACCGTGAAAGGCATCTCCGATCCGATCGAGGTCGTGACCGTCGACTGGCGGTAGGGCCCGGGTCGGACGGCGCCCCTATCCTGAGCCGCATGTCGCAGCCCGCTGCCCTTCGCGACCGGATCGGCGTCCTGAAGCCGCTGCGGGTGCGCGACTTCCGACTGATGTGGACGGGTCTCGCCGTGTCGATGATCGGCGACGGGATCTACATCATCGCCCTGGCGCTGCTCGTCCTCGACGATCTCGGACGGTCGAACTCGACGCTCGCGCTTGTCCAGGGGGCCGTCCTGCTCCCGCAGGTCACCCTCATCATCGGTGCGGGCGTGTTGGCGGATCGCGTCGACCGTCGCCACTTGATGATCGCTGCCGATGCGATCCGATTCGTCGCGATCGGCGCGATCGGCGTCCTCGCCCTGCTCGACATCCTGACCGTCCCCGTGCTGATCGCGCTCGCGATCCTCTACGGGATGGGGATGGCGCTGTTCGGTCCGGCATTCTCGTCCATCGTGCCGACGATCGTGCCCGAGGACCTCCTCGTCCAGGCCAACTCCATGGGTCTGTTCATGCGCCCTATCGCGATGTTCTTCATCGGACCGCTCCTCGGCGGGGTCCTCGTGGACGCGTTCGAAGGCGCCGCGCTCGCGTTCCTCGCCGATGCGATGACGTTCGTGGTCAGCGCGGTCGCGATCCTCCTGATGCGCGCGCGTCACCAGCCGCGCGACCCCGCCGATACCTCCTCTCCGCTGGACGATCTCCGCGAAGGGGTTCGCTACGTGCGCACGCAGCGTTGGCTCTGGTTGGCGATGGTCGCCGCTACCGTCAGCCTGCTGTGCACGTGGGGGCCATGGGAGAACCTCCTGCCCGTCGTCGTGACGCAGGACCTCTCCGGATCCGCCAGCGACCTCGGCATCGTGTTCGGCGCGGGCGGGCTGGCGTCCGTGACCGCCGCCGTCGTCATGGCGCAACGCGGGTCGCTCCCCCGGCGGCCCGTCACGGTGCTCTACCTCTCCTGGGCGCTCGGGATGTTCGCGGTGGCCGGGTTCGGCCTCGTGACGCAGCTCTGGCAGGCGATGCTCGTCGCGTTCATCGGGGAGGGGTCGATCACGGTCCTGGTCGTGGTGTGGGTGACCCTCGTCCAGCGGCTGGTGCCGCCACACCTCCTCGGCCGGGTGTTCTCGCTCGACTGGATGATCTCCGTCGGGGGCGCTCCGCTCTCGTTCGCGATCGTCGGCCCACTGTCGGACGCGATCGGGCACGATGCGACGCTGATCTGGGCGGGGGCGGTGGGAGGGGCCGTCACCCTGGCCTTCATGTCCATCCAGGGGGCCCGTGGGCCCGAGCGGGACGGTTCGCTCGAGGCATCGGAGCCTTCGATCGCACCGGCGTAAACTCGGCCCGTGGAGTACACGCACGTCGGCCGGCTCGGACTCGTGGTCTCTCGTCTGTGCCTCGGCACGATGAACTTCGGTCCCCACACGCCGGAGGACGAGTCGCATCGCATCATGGACGCGGCGATCGCCGAGGGCATCAACTTCTTCGACACGGCCAACGTGTACGGGCGGCATCTCGGTGTGGGCTCGACCGAGCGGATCATCGGTGATTGGTTCGCGAAGGGTGGCGGCCGGCGGGAGAAGGTCGTGCTGGCCACGAAGGTCTACGGGCAGATGGCTGACTGGCCGAACGAGTCACGGCTGTCGAAGCTCGCGATCCGTCGGGCATGCGAAGGCTCGCTGCGGCGTCTGCAGACCGACTACCTCGACATCTATCAGATGCACCACATCGACCGGAACGCGTGGTGGAACGAGATCTGGGAGGCGATGGATCAGCTCAAGAGCGAGGGCAAGATCCTCTACGTCGGGTCGTCGAACTTCGCGGGGTGGCACATCGCCCGAGGGAACGAGATCGCCAGCAAGTGGCACACGGTCGGACTCGCCACCGAGCAGTCCCTCTACAACCTGACGGAGCGAACGATCGAGCTCGAGGTGATCCCCGCGCTCCAGGAGTACGGGATGGGCCTGATCGCGTGGAGCCCGCTCGCGGGCGGATTGCTCGCGGGCGCGCTCAAGAAGGTCGACGAGGGCCGCCGCTCCTCCGAGTACCTCCAGGACGAGATCGAGAAGGACCGCGATCGGCTCGAGCGATGGGAG
>CBHFMJ010000267.1:0-3254 GCA_965994715.1 uncultured bacterium
GAGATCTCGCAGCACCAGCGTGGCGGACCGGGGATCCGGTCGCGTCACCTGGCCGAACCGTGCACGGACCCCCGCCAGGTCGAACAGGGATCTGGCGCGCTCGAGCGCGTAGACAGCTGCGGTGACTTCCCCCTTCGAGAGCGAACGGCTCAGGGCATCGGGGATCGACGGGGCCGTCAGGGCCGGAAGTCGCCTGCGAGGCTCGACGACCGGAGTCGACGTACCCGACGCCTCGTTTCCGAGGGGTTCCGGGGCTGCGAGCGAGGGTCCCGCGACGAGCACGGAGGCGACGAGCGCGGATGTGACCGCTCGAGTCGTTGCATGGACGCGCATCGGCGCACGGTACCCGCGACCGAGGGGCGAAGCAAGGCTCAGGACAGCGCCACGTCGACGGCGATCAGCTCGGTCACCGCGTTCGCGTGGATCGGGATCGAAGGCTCGTCCTCGATCTCGGCCGCGTCGCCCGTCGTCATCCGCTCCCCGGCGACGTCGGCGTCACCGTCGATCAGGTACAGGTAGACGCCTCGGCCCTCGCCGAGGGCATGTGTCGCGTCGATGTCCGGGTGCAGCCTGGATACGAAGACGTGTGCGTCCTGGTGGACGAGCACGGCGTCGCCGCCGTCGCCGCTGATCACCCTCAGGAGCCGGTCGGTGCGATCCTCCTCGGTCAACACCTTCTGCTCGACCCCGGGCTCCAAGCCGCGTTCCGCGGGGATTATCCACATCTGGATGAATCGCATCGGCTCGGTCTCGCTCGCGTTCTGCTCCGAGTGCCATGCGCCGTGGCCGAGCGTCATCCGCTGCACGGACCCGGCGGGCAGCGGTCCCGGCGCGCCGCCGACGTCGTCCTGGTGACGGAAGGAGCCCTCGACCACGTAGGTGAGGCCCTCGATGTCCTTGTGCGGGTGCATCGGCCAGATCGCGCCGGGCACGAGCCGGTCGTCGTTGAACACGCGGAGCGTGCCGAACCGCATGTACGCCGGGTCATGGTAGGTGTCGAACGAGAAGTGCCAGCGCGCACGGAACCACCCGCCGTCCACGTCGGAGATGTCCGCGTCGCGCCGGATCGTGATCGTCATCGTTCTGCGGGCCGAGCCCGCGCGTCAGAGCTGGATGACCGGGCAGGTGAGGGTGCGGGTGATGCCGTCGAGCTCCTGCATCGGCATGACCGTGCCCTTGGCCAGTCCGTCGAGGTCGTCCGCCTCCGCACGGGCGACGACGTCGTAGGGGCCGGTCACCGGGTCGACGGCGACGACGCCGTCGATGCCACCGACCTGCTGCGTCACCTGCGCAGCCTTCCCGACCTCGGTCTGGATGAGGATGTAGGCGCTGACCATCAGATCCCCCTCATTTCGCGTCGTCGTCCTTGGTCGCGAGGAACCCCTTCGCCTTGTCGACGAGCTCCGTTGCGGACCCCTTGGCCTTCTCCATCGCTGGACCTGCCTTCTCGGCGACGGTCCCCGCGACTTCCTTGGCCTTCTCCATCGCTGGACCTGCCTTCTCGGCGACGGTCCCCGCGACTTCCTTGGCCTTCTCCATCGCTGGACCTGCCTTCTCGGCGACCGTCCCCGCGACCTCCTTCGCTTTGTCCACGATGCCGGTGGTCGGTTGTTCGTCGGAACCGTTCGCGTTGTTCGTCATCGGTCATACCTCCCGGTTGGGGTCCGGCCGTGGGATCGGCCGGTGCTCCGGACGCTCATCGTGTCACGACGGAGTGCTTCGCTGCAAAGCGCGCAGGTCAGGTGCGTCAGAGCCGGCCGGGCTCGGGAGCGACCGCGTCCCCGGTCGGAACCTGCTCCCGCAGAGGGGTATCGAGTGGTTGGATCCGGAGCGCGACCAGCGCCGCGACGCCCCCGAGGAGGGCGAGGACCGCGGAGCCGATGAAGAGCGTCGTGGAGCCGAGCCGCCCGTACACGACGCCGCCCAGCCCCGCTCCGATGATCGGACCGATCCCGAAGCCGACCATCGCGCCGATCGAGTTGCCCGTCGAGTAGAGCGTGGAGGGCAGCAGCTTGCCGACGACGAGGATCGAGGTGGTGAAGAGCAGCGAGAATCCGGCGCCCTCGAAGACGGCGAGCAGCGACACGATCGTGCGGCTCTCGACGAGACCCCAGAGCAGGAACCCGGTCGCGTAGACCAGACACCCGAGGGCGTACACCTTGCGCAGGCCCATGCGGCGATGCAGGCGCGAGGAGAGCCGCATGACCCCCACCTCCGTCAACCCACCCAGGGCGGTGCCCACACCGATCAGCAGCGGCTCCTCGATCTTCAGGCCGACGAAGTTCCAGGCGCCGTTGAAGCCCGTCCACACGAGCAGCGTCGCGACGAGGAAGCCCCACATCCGCGGCGCCGTCCGGAATACCGCGCCGACCGCGCCCAGCCGTCCGTGGTGCGCAGGCTGCTTCGGACGGTCCGGACGCACCGCGATCGTGGTCCAGACGAGCATCACCGCGCCCCCGCCCGCGTACAACGGGAGGGCGAGGGACACGCCGTAGAGGTCGAGCAGCCAACCGAACGCGAGGCACCCCGCGGCGTACGAGAGGCTCTCCCACCCGCGGATGCGGCCGTAGTCGGCCATCCGTTCTTCGCCGAGCTGGACCAACGCGAGCGCGTCGATGTTCGGTCCCGACGCGGCCATGGCGAGCGCGATCCCGACGGCGCCGAACGCCACCCCGACGAGCGAGTCGAGCACCGACGCCACGATCGCGAACACGACCATCCCGAGGAGTCCGAGCTGCAGCGCCCGTCGGCGCCCGATCCGCGTGTCGGCGACATGTCCCCAGATCGGCATCGCGACGATCCGCACGGCCGCCATCGCGCCGAGGAGGAATCCGATCTGGCTCGGGTCGAAGCCGCGCCCCGCGAAGTAGATCGAGAGGAACGGGAAGAACGACGCGACGATCAATCCGAACGTCAGGAACAGACCCAGGACGGCGGTCGCGGGCGAGATGTCCGCGCCCGTCGGTCTCTTCATCCGGCGGAGTGTAGCGACGCCCCGGACGGGCCCTGCCGTCGTCCCGCGTGTGTCCTAGAGGGTCTTCGCGAAGACCAGCACGTCGAGGTCGGAGCCCTCGCGGAGCGGGCGCCGCTCGCCGGTGTCCGCGAACCCGCACGCTTCGTAGAAGCCGCGGGCGCGTTGGTTCGTCTCGGTGACGAAGAGCACGACGCGACCGCATCCGCGGTAGCGGGCCCAGGCGGCGACCGCCTCGACGAGCGCGGGCCCCACCCCCCCCCCCCCGGCCGGGGGCGCGGCC
>CBHFMJ010000268.1:0-3249 GCA_965994715.1 uncultured bacterium
CGTTTCGTTCGCCTCTGGTTCACCGACGTCCTGGGGTTCCTGAAGGCGTTCACGATCACCTCGCAGGAGCTCGAGGGCGCCCTCACGGAGGGCATGGGCTTCGACGGGTCCTCGATCGACGGGTTCGCCCGCATCCAGGAATCCGACATGGTGGCGCTCCCCGATCCCTCCACGTTCCAGGTGATCCCCTGGAAGACCGAGCACCCCGTGGCGCGGATGTTCTGCGACATCCTCGAGCCGGACGGCACGCCGTTCGCCGGCGACCCGCGGGGAGCTCTCAAGCGTCAGCTCGCCCGCGCCGCGGACAAGGGCTTCACGTTCTACGTCGGCCCGGAGCTCGAGTTCTTCTACTTCAAGTCTCTCGACGACCCGACCTTCCTCGATCAGGGCGGGTACTTCGACGAGACGCCGCTCGACGTCGCCACGGACTACCGGAAACGCACCGTGCAGGACCTCGAGTCGATGGGGATCCCCGTCGAGTACGTCCATCACGAGGTCGCGCCCTCGCAGCACGAGATCGACCTCCGCTACACGGACGCCCTGACGATGGCCGACCAGGTGATGACCTACCGCCTCACGGTGAAGGAGGTCGCCCACGAGTTCGGCATCTACGCCACGTTCATGCCGAAGCCCGTCGCCGGCGTGAACGGCTCGGGGATGCACACGCACCAGTCGCTGTTCGAGGGCGACCGCAACGCGTTCTTCGATGCGACCGATGAGTACCACCTCTCGAAGACCGCGAAGGCGTACGTCGCGGGACTCCTCCGGCACGCGCCCGAGATCACCTTGCTCACGAACCAGTGGGTGAACTCCTACAAGCGGCTCGTGCCGGGGTTCGAGGCGCCCGTCTACGTGTGCTGGGCGCGTCGGAACCGGAGCGCGCTCGTCCGAGTGCCGATGTACAAGCCGGGGAAGGAGGGCGCGACCCGGATCGAGTACCGCTCCCCCGACCCTGCGTGCAACCCGTACCTGGCGTTCTCCGCGATGCTCGCGGCGGGACTCGCCGGCCTCGAGGGCGAGTACGACCTCGCGCCGGAGGCGTCGAACAACATCTACGAGATGACCGAGCACGAGCGGGAGGTCGCGGGGATCCGGTCGCTTCCCGAGGATCTGGTCGAGGCGATCCACCTCGCGGAAGGTTCCGACGTGCTCCGCGAAGCGCTCGGCGACCATGTGCTGGAGTTCCTCCTGCGCAACAAGCGCGAGGAGTGGGACGCCTACAAGTCCCACGTCACTCCCTACGAGCTGGAGCGTTACCTCCCGATCCTCTAGGCCCTAGTCCATGCGGACTAGCCCGCATCCGGTTGACGCTATGGGCCGAACGGGGGATGATTCACTCTCTGGCCTGGGGTGCGCTTGGCCTCCCGTGAAGTTGAACCGGCGACCACCAGGGGGTGGATCTAGTGAAGGAAGAGAATCGAGCCGTTGCAGCGATCATCGCTGCTGCGACGGCACTCCTACTCGCGTTGGTACTTGCACCGGCGGCGAGCGCAGCCGACCTCGAGCTCAGGATCGTCGATCCGGATGGAGTGAGCGGACCGCAGACCGGCCAACCGCAGGACGCAGAGGTGAACGCGACGATCCGGACAGCCGACCTCAACACCGGCAGCGGGTTCGTCCAGGTGGAGGTCATCGATGCCGTTACAGAGGCTCGGATCACCAACTTCAGCAAGCCCATCGGGTTCGAGCTGCAGACGGGCCCGGGCTTCGCATCGGGGAATGTTCTGGACGTCGTTCCGCAGCTGCCCGCCAACGGAGTCGCGACCTTCGGACTGGACACCCTCTCGATCGATCCGGAGAACGAGCCGCAGTTCACGGACTACTCCCTCGTCCCTGTCACCACGAAGGGTCCGCGGATCACGGGTGACCCATCAGCCGGGTTCGACGTCTGGGAGGACGGCGAGGCTTGTGATGGCGGAGCCCCGGGTGGCCTCGACAACGAGTGCATCGCGAAACTACGCGGCAACGACGGTGACACGTACACCCTCACCGCAGCCGGATCGCTCGGTGCCAGCGAGCTCTTCGACGAGCTCCCCGGTCTCCGGTGTCCGGGGCAGAAGGCGGTCTTCGACGACAGGATCTACTCGTACGCCACCACGGGGAGTGCCCCGCTCGCACCGGTGAGGCTCGAGACCCACATCACCAAGGCGGAATGGAAGGCATCAGCGAACAACGGGCAGGCCCATGCCGACTGGTGCATCGGGTTGCAGGACCCCTGGACAGCCGTCGGCGGACCGGCGATGCAGAAGGACACCGATGGCATCGGGGGGGTCGATCTGTACGTCGGCCTCGCGCCCAAGTGCCCCTCGCAGAACCCCTCTGCATCGGCGCCATGCATCGTGAGTCAGAACGCCGACGGGAAGGGCGGGAGCACCACGATCGGCTGGGTGCCTGGGGGAGACCCGCCCCGCCGCACCTGATCTTGGCCTGACGACCTGCGGAAACGTGCGCCCGGCTCCGAAGGGGCCGGGCGTACACTCGTCAGGTGCAGACCTGCCCAAGCTGCGGTGAGGAGAACCCGGATCGTTTCCGGATGTGCGGGATGTGCGGCGCGCAGCTCGCCGCCGTCGAGGTCGTCCCGGAGGAGGTGCGCAAGACCGTCACGGTCGTCTTCTCCGACCTGAAGGGCTCCACGTCGCTGGCGGAGCGGCTCGACACGGAGACGCTCCGCGAGGTGCTGAACCAGTCCTTCAACGCGATGCGGGCCGCGCTTGAGCGGCACGGCGGCACCGTGGAGAAGTACATCGGCGACGCCGTCATGGCCGTATTCGGCCTCCCCCAGCTCCACGAGGACGATGCGATGCGCGCGGTCCGCGCGGCGGCCGAGATGCAGGAAGAGCTCGTCGGCCTGAACGCCCGGTTCCAAGAGGTCTACGGGATCCGGATCGAGAACCGCACGGGCGTGAACACCGGCGAGGTGGTCGCCGGCGACGTGAGCGTCGGACACCGCTTGGTCACCGGCGACACGGTGAACGTCGCGGCCCGCCTCGAGCAGAACGCGCCCACGATGGAGATCCTGCTCGGCGAACCCACGTACCGGCTGGTGAAGGACGGTGTCGAAGCCGAGCCGGTGGAACCGCTCGAGCTGAAGGGGAAGTCCGAGCGGATGCCGGCCTTTCGTCTCCTGTCCGTCGGGAAGCATCAGGAAGGGGTGGCCCGGCGGCTGGACGCGCCGATGGTGGGCCGAGACGACGAGCTCGCGGTCCTCACGGACGCCCTCGACCGGGCACGAGCATCCGAGAACTGCCA
>CBHFMJ010000269.1:0-3218 GCA_965994715.1 uncultured bacterium
GGCCCGTCGCCAACGGGTGTGCCGCGGCAAGCACTGTTCGGATGCTATCCGGCGTGTGCGCGTAATCCACCACCGCCAGGAAATCCTGCCCCGCCTCGATCGGCTCCATCCGGCCGGGCACCTGTTCCGCGTCTGCGAGTCCCCGGAGGACGGGGTCGTCGTCGAGGCCGATCACCCGGGCCGCCGCGAACGCCGCGAGGGTGTTCGAAACGTTGAAGGCGCCGCGCAGCGGACTGCGCACCTCGCGCCCGTCCACGGTGAAGGACAGTCCCTCCGGGGTCGTGCGGACGTTCTCGGCGCGGATGTCGGCCTCCGGATCCAGCCCGTAGGTCGTGATCGGCACCGCGACGTCCAGGAGCCTCCGCCCCCATCGATCGTCGAGGTTCACGACGGCGTGGTCGATGCGCTCCTCGGTGAACAGCGATGCCTTCGCCTCGAAGTACCGCTCCATCGTCCCGTGATGGTCGAGGTGATCCTGGGACAGATTCGTGAACACGGCCGCGTCGAAGCGGACGCCGCCGACCCTGCCGAGGTTGAGGGCGTGCGAGGAGACCTCCATCGCCAACGCGGTCACGCCGGAGTCGCGCATCCTCGCCAGCAAGCGGACGAGGTCGGGCGCTTCCGGCGTCGTCCGGGAGAGCGCGACCGGCTCGTCGCCCACATGAGCGCCGACCGTCCCGATCGCTCCCGTGCGATGGCCGGCGGCTCGCAGGACCGCGTCCAGGAGATGGACCACCGTCGTCTTGCCATTCGTTCCGGTGACGCCGATCACCGTGAGGGATCCGGACGGCTCATCGAACACCGCGCTGGACATCGGGCCCATCGCGTCGCGCACCGACCGAACGCGCACCTGCGGCACGTCGAGGTCGAGCCACCGCTCCACGACGAGCGCGACGGCTCCCGCGCGGATCGCGTCGCGAGCGTGACCGTGTCCGTCGATGTTCGCGCCCGGGACGCAGAAGAAGAGCGCGCCGGTGGGGACCTCGCGGGAATCGAACGCGACCTCGCGGATCTGGACACCTGCGTCACCGCGGATCTCGGCACGACGCACGGCGTCCGCGACCACGGACAGCGGCACCTGGGGAAGAGGGTTCACCGCGGTCCAGCGTACCGGCGGCGCACGCCCGAACCCGCCAAGCGGACCCGGCGAACCGCGGGACGACCGATCAGGGATCCGCCGCGAACGGCGGCAGGCTCACGGGCGGTGCGGCCGGGATCGCGAGGCGCTGGATCACGTGTCGCGCGATCTCGGAGAAGACCGGGGCGGCCGCCACACCCCCGTAGATCGTCCGAGGCTCGTCGATCGACACCGCGATCACCACCCGGGGATCCGACGCGGGGAAGAACCCCACGAACGACGCCATGTACCGCCGGACGTACCTGCCCTCGACCAACTTCCGGGCCGTGCCGGTCTTGCCGGCGACCTGATAGCCGGGGATGTCCGCCGCGCCGCCCGTGCCCGAAGACACCACGGAGGCGAGCATGCGGGTGAGCATCGTCGCCGTCTCCTCCGAGAGGACCCGACGTGGTTCGTCGGGACGTGTCTGCTGGACCCGCCCATCGGAGCCGGAGGTGCCGCGGACGAGCCGGGGCTGCACCCACATCCCGTCGTTGGCCACCGTGGCGTAGACGGCGGCCATCTGCAGCGGCGTCATCGAGATGCCCTGTCCGTAGGACACGGTCGTCCGCGTGATGTCGGTCCAGTTGCGGAGATCGGGGACGACGCCCCCGGCTTCCCCCGGGAAGCCGATCCCCGTGGGGGTCCCGTAGCCGAACCGGGCGAGCACGGAAGCGAGATCCGCGCTCCCCACCCGCTCGGCGATCATCGCGGACCCGATGTTGCTGGACTGGGCGACGATGTCGCCGAGGGTCATGTCCTGGATGGGATGGGCGTGGGAGTCGTTGACGGTGTAGCCGCCGACCCTCATCCACGACGGGACACGGAAGACCTTGCGGAGACCCACCGCGCCGGTCTCGAGGGCCGCCGCCGCCGTCACGACCTTGTTGACCGATCCTGGCTCGAACATGTCGGTGACGGCGCGGTTCCGGATCGCGTCCCGCTCGGCGGTCTCGAAGTCGTTGGGGTCGAACCAGGGATAGGAGGCCATCGCGTAGACATCGCCGGTCCGCGCATCCATGACGACGATCGTCCCGCCCTTCGCGCCGTTCTCCTTCACCGCGCGCTGCAGCGCCTCCTGAGCCAGGTATTGGACCTCGCGGTCCAGGGTCGTCACGAGCGTCTCTCCGCGGATCGCCGGCTCCACGACTTCGATCCCGCTCGCGATCGGCAACCCGTCTGCCGACAACTCCACCGTGCGGGTTCCGGGCGAACCGGCGAGGACGTCCTGGTACTCGAACTCGAGGCCCGCGAGCCCCGTGGCGTCGACCCCGACGAAGCCGAGCACCTGCGGTGCGAGCGCGCCCGCCGGGTAGTAGCGCTTGGGGACGTCGAGGAACCCGATGCCCGGGAGGCCGAGCGACTCGAGCTTCTCGGCGTCCTCGGCGTCGACCTGGCGCCCGAGGTACACGAACGTGGAGTCGGGTGTGCGCAGCAGCCGCTCCACCTGACGGGGCTGGAGGTCGAGGATCTTCGCGATCCGCGCGGCTTCGCCGATCGGGTCGGTCACGTACCGAGGGTCGGCGTAGACGTCCCGAGCCTCCAGGGTGATCGCGAGCGGAACCCCCGTCCGATCCACGATCGCGCCGCGCTCCGCCGGCAGGTCGATCAGATGTACCCGTTGGTCCAGGCCCTGCGCGGCGAACGCTCGGTGATCACCGACCTGCAGGATCACCAACCGGGTCCCCACGCCCGCCAGTGCCAGCACCATCATGCCGAGCAGCGCGACGAGTCGACCGGCGGGCGGACGCCTCACTCCCCCGCCTCGGCCGTCGGCTCGGTGGGATGCGAGAAGCCGGGCACCTGAAGGATCACCACGTCACCCGCGGCAGGGTGCACGAGCCCCCGGCGAACCGCCCAGCGACCGACCCGGGACGGCGACGACAGGCGGGCGACGTCGTTCACGAGGGTCCGCCGCTCGTCGCTCATCGTTCGGATCTCCTCGGCGAGGGATCGGCTCCGATAGGCAGCGTCCACCCGCATCGCGTTCACGGAGACGAGGCCGACCACGAGCGAGGACACGACCACCGCCGTGAGGACCCAGAACGCGGTGTGGTGCCCGCGACGCGCCCGCCGATGGGGATGGGGAGGGGTGGGGATC
>CBHFMJ010000270.1:0-3216 GCA_965994715.1 uncultured bacterium
GCGCTCGTCAACGTGTTCTTCGTCGCGATCTGGGCGTTCGCCGGCGCCGGCTTCTTCTGGCCGGTGTTCCTGATCTTCGGTTGGGGCATCGGCGTGTTCTTCCACGGCTGGGACACGTTCTCGGCGCCGCTGTCGGAGGACCGCATCGACCAGGAGGTCGAACGGCTTCGCAGGTCCGCAGCAGCGCGATAGGCGGCCCCGACCTCAGGTGAAGAGGGAGCCACGAGGGCCGCGGCGACGTTGCCGCCGTTCCGAAGATCGACGTCGGGCCGGAGATGGAAGCGCTGGGGCGCCTTCGTCCGACCCTACGAATCGGAGAGAGTTCAGCCCCTTCGTCCTCGTGAGCCGGCGCCGCCGCCACCCAGTAGGACGCCCGCCCCGAGGACGAAGCCGAAGTTGTACCAGTTGCCATTGTTGTGGACCTCGTACACGTTGACGGTGTCGCTGAACAACGAGATGACGAAGGTGATCGGGGCGATGACCCCGTGCCAGAGACCGAGCCAGAATCCGGCGACCTCCCCACCCTCGACGACACCCTCCTGGATGTTCGGGCCCGGAGCGCAGCTGGTGATCACCAGCAGCACGCCGGCAACGAAAACGAACGGCCAACTCCGCTTCACGTACCGATACTCACGCACCGCACCCGATGTCTGCAAACCGGCTGCCTACCTCCTCGGTGACCCGAAGGTCCCGGCGATCTCGGTCCGATCGGCCCTGAGCGCGGCCGAACCTCGCTGGAACCATGGACATGAAAGGGGGCGATCCCGATGACGCCTCTACCGACGTATGACAGACGACATCATGCACCGGTTGTCTCGGTGGAGCGGACGTCGCCCCGCCCTTCTCCGTCGATCGTTCGGAACCGGAGACGCGCGATCCCTCTGACCGTCGCGCTGATCCTCGTCGCGGCACTCATCGGAGGAGCCTCCGTCTTCACCTGGGACCGGATCGGCCCGTGGGATCAGAACGACGAGCTCGCGAGCGCGATCGATGCTCGGAACGATGCGTCCGCGACGGCAGCGAGGTTTTCCGACAGGGTCGACGAACTCCGAGGCGGGTTGGCGAAGGCGCAAGCACGGGCGACGAACCTCGAGGGCGAGGTGGCGGCGACCCAGGCCGAACTCCTGGCCATGCTGGGGCCTGCCCTGCCCGACGGGAGGCACTTCGGCGCACTGATCGCCGTCGGAGCCACCCAAGAACCTCCCCGGCTCGTGATCGACATCGAGCAGTGGTTCACGGCCCAGGAGGCCGTGGACGCGGCGATCGAGGACGGGGTAACGGTGGACCCGGGCATCAACGGGTACTACATCCGCAACGAGAACCTCCGCTGGCGGACCGTTGTGATCGACCCGGCGACCGGGGTCACGCTGACGACCTATCCGTTCGTCGACCCGTCGCAACCCACCACGATCACCCTCCGTGTGTTCGGCGAGCTCTTCTCCTCCTACGAGGGCCGGCTCCTGCCGTTGTCTCCCTACTGGATCACGGTGGAGGACGGCACGGTCGTGGCGATCGAGGAGCAATTCATCCCATAGGCCGGTCGGGAGTTGTGGCGCGCGATCCTCTGGTCGGGTGATGGGGCCGAAGACGCGCAGCGGCTCAGCCGAGATGAAGCGTGCGACGGATCTGGGTCGTTCTGCCCGAGATCGATCCGACGCGTGCGCTTCAGCCGGCCGACAAGGTCCCTGATGGCGAGGACGATCGGCCCTATCGGCGAGGGAACCGATCGCGATGATCGAGATGCGGACGCAGATCAAGACCATCCGTGGAGAGGAGGGCGCTATGCGGTGGGATCTGGGACTGCAAGGGCTGGGGTTGCTCGTGCTCATGTCGCTTGGCTTCGGCGTCGTCGCCCAGCTTATCGGCGGGAGGACGATCACCCGCCGGCTCTTCTTCATCGCGACGGCCGCCTACTTCCTCGTCGGCCTGTTCATCAGCGAGGTCTGGTTCGGCTGGGCGACGGAGAGGGAATTGCAGCCGAACATCGACGGCCTGTCCTTCGACGAGGTGCTCATCGCCTTGGTCCCGGGGATGCTCGCGGTCCTCGTTGCCAGGAAAGTGAGTCGAAGGCGGTCGCATCCGTCGCGTCGCTCGAGGATCGCGCACTGAGAACCCGTAGGACGGCGGGAGACTGCGGCGGTCGAACGACGAGTGATCCTCATCCCTGCGTGCTCTTTCGTCCCGGTCTGGGCGGGACCTCCACAGTTCTTCACTCACGGTCATCGACCCTGGCGAAGGTCACGGACCGACAGGGACGTTCGACCGTTGGCCTCGCCTGGAGGAAGTCCCGATCTCAGGCATCGGGATCCCGCCCCTCGACCCGGGCATCTCCGGCGGCGACGGGAGCATCTGGCCGGGGATCGTCGCAGCGATCGTGCTCCTCGTGGGCTCACTGCGGCCATCTGGACGTACGTCCGGAATCGCCCCGCCCACGCGGACCGGGATCGGAGCCGGTCCGAGCTTCCCAAGGCAGCCTGAGCGGCCACCGGTAGCCTCGGGAGTCCTCTCGGGGCTACTGACTGCGGCGCGGATCCGGGCGGGCGATCCGGCTCGCGAGCAGGATCCCGCTCGGCGCGACGACTGCCGCCGCGAGGCAGAGCAGCCATCCGGCCCCGGTGAGCGACGTGGTGTCGAAGACGTCGTGGAGGAGCGGCACGGCCACCACCACGAGCTGGAGGACGATCCCGCTGCCGACCGCGATCAAGACGCCTCTGGCGGCGAGCAGCGAACGGATCGGCGCGGGCGTTCCACCCGGACGATCCAGGTGGACGGCGAACGCATAGAGCAGATGCGACAACACGAGGACGGTGAACATCGCCGTCCGTGCCGACTCGAAGGACTGGTCGAAGGTGAACCGGACGATGACGAAGGTGCCCACGGACATGAGCGCGATCGACATCCCCCGCACGCCGAGCATCCGCGCTCTCCGCCACGTCAGCAGGCTCGAGGTGTCGACCCGGTCCGTATGCGCCCCGGAACCCGACTCGACCCCGAGAGCCACCGCCGGAAGACCATCGGTAAGGAGGTTGATCCAGAGGATCTGGAGGGGCGTGAGCGTGGCACCGCCGTCGGGGAACAAGAGCAGCACCGTCACGACGACGGCGACCTCGGACAGGTTCCCGGCGACGAGATAGTCGATCACGTTGCGGATGTTCCTGACGAGCCGGCGTCCCTCCTCGACGGCACGGACGATCGTGCCGAGGTCGTCGTCGGTGA
>CBHFMJ010000271.1:0-3199 GCA_965994715.1 uncultured bacterium
CTCGCCACGGCAGGATGGTCCCGGCGGTGGCCTATCGAGGAGGGCTGGATGGCGCGCCGGCGCGGCTGAGCCGCCGGGCCCTCACCCCTCCACTTCGGCCGCGGCGAGCAGCTTCGCCGCCGTCCGTTCCCACGTCCAGTGGTTCCCGACGAAGGAGCTGACCGCGCGCCGGAGCTCGTCCCGCTCACGGTGCGGCAGCGAGAGCAGCCGGTCGATCCCGTCCACCAGCCGGCGCACGGAGCCCTGACCCGGTTCGAACGAGAAGAGCCCCGTTCTGCCGACGTCCTCCTCGAGCGCGGCCGCCACCTCGGCCAATCCCGAGTGCCGGGCCACGATCGGGAGGGCCCCCGCGGCCGCTCCCACGGCCGCCACCAACCCGAACGCCTCCTGCAGGATCGCCGGGACGACCTGCACGTCCATCGCCGCGAGCGCGCCCGGTGCGTACCGGTGGTCGAGCAGCCCGGTGAACGTCAGGTCCGGTACGCCTCCGGCCGCATCGGGGGTCGTCGCCGGGTCGACCGGGAGGCCGCCCGCGTCCCGGAGCCACGCGATCGCCTCCCGGTCCCCCCGCCGCAGGGCGATCGCCAGGGCCGCCAACCAGTCGCGATCGGATCCGAACCCCACGACGAGCGCCGCGGACTCGTGACGCAGGGCCGGGAGCGCCTCGAGGAAGACCTCCACCCCCTTCTGCGGGATCAGCTTGCCGAGGTAGCCGACGATCGGGCCGTCCCGATCGGCCAGCCGCCGGATCCGCGCCGCCGCCTCGAGCTCGGGCACGTCCTCCTCGTAGCGTTCGAAGAGCGCGTCGATCGCCTCCGCGTCCCTCGCGTCGAGCGCCCGCTCGACCTCGGCGTCGAGCGCGGACGGGCGTCCGTTCCGTGTCGCCTCGTCCTGCTCGAGCCGGTCCGCCACCTCTCGGAGGGCCTCCTGCCTCGGCCGCGGCCGGAACGTCGCCACGTTGACCCCCGGTGGGACCACCCGGATGTTCGGCGTGGTCTGCGGCACCAGCTCCGCGCATCGCCGGAGCGCCTCCGCGCTGGGACCGACGACGGCGAGGGCCGCCTCCAGTCCTTCGTGAGCGAGCCTCCGGTACCGGGCCTGGGGCCGGATCGCGTACTCGAGATCGCTGCCGTGGATCTTCGCGACGTAGGAACCCGCTCCCAAGGCGCGGCGCCCGATCGCGGCTCCGGGGATCCCGTGGCCGACGAACGTGATGTCTGGGTGATGCTCGGCCGCGGCGGCACGGAGCGCCTCGACGTTCGCGCGGAGGTAGGTCTCCAGCTCGTCCTCGGCCAGATCGACGAACGGGCGAACGTCCTCGAAGCCCTCGTAGTGGTCGACCACGAACACGGGGAGGAGCGTGCCGATCTCCGGGCGGAGCAGGACACATCGGCCGCGAGCATCGGACGCGTTCGGGTTCGGATCGAGCGCCGAGATCTCGTCACGGTCCAGCACGCCCCAGGCGTCGATCCACGGATGCCGCTCCGGATGCCGCTCCTGGCAGACGAGCAGCACGTCGTGTCCTCCCGCCCGCCAGACCTCGACGATCCGGGCCGTCGCGACGTTGGAGCCCGACCCTTCCAGGAGCCATCCGTGCCACACGAGGATCCGCACGTCCGCATGCTAGGGGTGGGACCCGCGGACGGCGCGCACCCGGCGCCGGCCGATATGGTGCCTGCCCCCCGACGGAAGGAGCCACCACCGATGCGCGCGTTCAACCCGGCAGACGTTCCCGGTCCCTTCGGAAGCTATTCCCACGGCATGGAGATCGAGTCCCCGATGCGGCTCGTCTTCGGTGCCGGGCAGACCGGCGTCGACACGGACGGACGGATCGGGGCGGACATCGAGGAGCAGTCGCGGCTGCTCTGGCGCAACATCGAAGGGGTGCTCGCCGGCGCCGACATGAAGATCTCGGACATCGCGCAGCTCACGATGCTCCTCGTGCGACGGGAGGACCTCCCGACGGCACGAGCGGTCCGGGAGGAGTACCTCGACGGGCACCGCCCGGCGTCGACGCTGCAGTTCGTCGCCGGCCTCGCCCATCCCGACTGGCTGATCGAGGTCGACTTCGTCGCCGCCCGCTCGACGAGCTGATCTTGGCTCAGGTCGACCATCACCCGAGTCCCTCATCGTTCGCGCGCCTGCCTGGTCCGGAGATGAACGTCCCGGTGCGCTCATCGCGCGGGACGCCGTCGGCTGCGATCTCCTCGCCGCCGAGGAACACGCGGACGACATCGCCGGTCGTCGTGCGACCAGCGTAGGGGGTCCAGCCAGCCTTGGAGATCACGTCCTCGTCACGGATACGCACCGTCGCGGACGGATCGACGAGCGCGACGTCCGCGGCGGCTCCTCCATGGAGAGATCCCTTCGCGGGCCACAGGCCGTACCGCTTGGCGGGTTCCTCCGAATAGCGCTCGACGACGTCGGACCATGTGAGCCGGCCGGTCGCGGCAGCATCCAGCAGCAGACGTGTCGTCGTGTCGAGACCGGGCAGGCCGAACGGGGCCTCCCAGAAGTCCCCCGCGCGCTTCTGCGCCCTCGTCGACGGCGCGTGGTCGGTCGCCACGTGCGTGAGCGTCCCGTCGGCCAGGAGGTCCCACATCGCGTCCATCTCCACCGGTGAGCGGTTCCGTGCAGGTGGGGTGAACTTCCTGAGCGCGCCGTGCTCCTCGACCTCATCCTCCGCGAGGAGCAGGTACTGGGGGCACGCCTCCGCGGCGAGGTCCGCGCCCCGGCGGCGCGCGTCCACGATCACCTCCGCGACCTCGGGGCAGGAGACGTGCGCGATCGTGAGCCGCGCGCCGGTCTCCACCGCCACCTCGGCGACCGCGCGCACGGCCACGAGCTCGGCGTCCCGGGAACGCCATTCGGAGAGGATCCCCGGATCCACTCGCTCCTGCTCACGCAACGCCCGCTCGGCAGCCGCGGTCCGCGTCTCATCCTCCGCGTGGACCAGACACGTGCCGCCGAACTCCGCGACCGCGCGGACGGTCCGTCGCAGGTCATCGCCTTCCACGGCCGGCACGCCATGCGTCGCGCACGTGAAGATCTTGAAGAACGACACCCCGGCACGCCACGTGTCCCGGAGGGTCCCGATCCGGTCGGGCCACACGTGCGCCGCGAGCCCGAACGAGACGTTCGACCTCCCGCGCAGCGCCGCGCGCTTGTCGGCGAGCTCGTCCGGATCGCGGACGGGATG
>CBHFMJ010000272.1:0-3128 GCA_965994715.1 uncultured bacterium
CTTCGGTGATGTCGATCCCAACAGGGCACCACGTGATGCAGCGCCCGCATCCGACGCATCCACTCGTCCCGAACTGATCGATCCAGGTGGCCAGCTTGTGCGTCATCCATTGCCGGTACCGGGAGCGCGTGCTGACGCGCACGCTCCCTCCATGCAGATAGGAGTGGTCGAGCGTGAAGCACGAATCCCAGACCCGCTGACGGCCGGCCTCCTCACCCGAGAGGTCGCTGGCGTCCTCCACCGAGGAGCAGAAGCAGGTTGGACAGGCCAGCGTGCAGTTGCCGCACGCGAGGCATCGGGCGGCGACATCGTCCCAGCGTGGGTGCTCCAGGTTCCGGTAGAGCAGGTCTTTGATCCCCTCGGTGTCCATCTCGCGGCCCATGCTGGCCGCGGTCCGCTCCACGATCCGGTCGGCCGTCACGAGGTGCTCCTCGCGGGCGGGCGCGCGCGGGAGCTCGGCGATCACGTCCGCGCCTCGATCGCTGCCGACCTCGACGAGGAACTCGTGCTCGTCCTCCGAGAGCAGCTCGGTGAGGGCGAGGTCGAACCCCTGCGTGGCCTTCGGACCCGTTCCCATCGAGACGCAGAAGCAGGTGCCCCCCGCCTCGGCGCAGTTCACCGCGACCAGGAACGCGCCGTCCCGGCGCGCGCCGTAGACCGGATCGCCGGTGCTGCCGCCGGCGAAGACCCGATCCTGGACGTCGATCGCGGCCAGCTCGCACGCTCGGACGCCGATGAACGCGTACCGAGGCGCCGGTGGCTCCGGATCCTCGGTGAGCATCGCCCGGCCATCGTGAGATGCGGAGAACAGCGGCGTCACGGGGGGGAACAGGAACCGCTTCCAGGAATGCGGGCCGACCGCGTACCCGAAGAGCGCGCCGTCGTCTCGACGCTTCAGGCGGTAGCTGCCTGGTGCTTGCTCATCCGTCCAGCCGGCCGGGAGGGCGTCCGGTGCGGGAAGCTCGTCGTAGATGATCGCGTCTTGCCGGATGGTCGGCCCCACGACGGTGTAGCCACGCTCGCGAAGCGCATCGAACAGGAGGCCCAGGTGCTCGGCGCGGATCACGACCGAAGGCCCGTTGCCCTCCCGGACATCGTGGTGTTCGACGGTGGCTGGCCGGCTATCGTCGCGACGCTCTGGACCCATCCCCACGTTCGCCTCTTCCAGCGCGGACCCGATCCCCGGACGTCCCTCCCGAGGAGCCGGAGCTTACTAGGCATCACTCGGGCGTGTGCCCGCACCCCATCGAGGATGGTGTATCAAGGGTGGGAGGTGCCGAAGCCTGGTACGGGTTTCCCGGCTTCGTCGCCCAGCCCACCCGGCGTGCGAGGAGTAGGGAGATGGAACTCGGTGCGTTCTCGGTCAGTTTGGCGGTCAGGGACCTCGGCGCGTCGCGGACGTTCTACGAGTCGCTCGGCTTCGAGGTCGTCATGGGCGACGCGTCCGAGAACTGGTTGATCCTCCGGAACGGCGACACCACGATCGGCCTCTTCCATGGCATGTTCGAGCGGAACGTCCTGACGTTCAACCCCGGCTGGGATCGCGACGCACGGCCGCTCACGGTCTTCACGGACGTCCGTGAGCTCCAGCGCGAGATCCGGGAGCGAGGCGTGGCGATCGAGCAGCCGGCGGATGAGTCATCGACCGGACCCGCAAGCTTCATCGTCGTGGACCCGGACGGGAACCCGATCCTCTTCGATCAGCACGTCTGACGCCGCTGCGACCTCCTGTGGGGCTCCGCGGTCCGATCATCTGGGCCCGGTCCGCACGCCGCAGGACGGAGAGTTCCGGGCATGAGCCGCGCCCGGATGTGCATGGCCAGCCGCGTCAGCGCACCACGAGGACCGGGCACTCGGCGTGATGGATCACCTTGTGGGCGATGCTGCCGAGCAGAAGGCCGGCGAAGTCGGAGAGCCCACGGGTCCCCATCACGATGACGTCGGCATCGAACGCCTTGGCCGCATCGAGGAGCGCGGGAGCGGTCGATCCCGCCCGGGCCGTCACCGCCGAACCGGTGGCCTTCAGCCCGGCGTCGTTCAACTCGCGAACGACGCCATCCACGAGGCTCTGCGCGTCGCTCGGCGTTTCGATCGACGCCACCACGCCCACTTCGTGCACGTGAACGACCAGCACCTCGGCACCGTCTCGACCGAGTCCTGCGGTGACCTCGGCTGCCTTCCTCGAGTGCTCGGAGCCGTCGACGGCCAAGACGATCTTCTCGAACATCACGGCACCTCCCTTCCGCGGGGGAGCCTACTCCAGCCTGCTGCCGGGAGCGACTCGAACCGAACCCCGGGCGTCGTCACGGTAGGGCCGCGTTGAGCGGCCGTCGCCGGCCGGTATCCGCTTCCTCGGAGGTGGTGATCGTGTGCGCCGTCGAGAAGCCCGCGCCGCGGTCTGGCCGGTGCCGGTCGGTCCACCCGGGACGGGCCCTTCGGCCCTATCCGACGCTCGCCCATCCCCACACCCTGGGTGCGGAGGCACGGTATGGATGGACGGAACGGTCGGTTCGGACGATCGGCGGGCGGCCCCTCCAGGGGCGAGCCGGGCTATCCGATCGTCGCTCGGGCGCGGTACGGGCCGACGACCTTCCTGCTCGAGGTCCTCGCGCCGGAGGTGGCGAGGGCATGCGAGCCGGGTCAGTTCGTCATGGTCCGGATCGACGAGACCGGTGAGCGGATCCCCCTGACGATCTCAGACTTCGATCGTGATCGCGGGACGCTCACCATGGTGGTTCAGGCGGTCGGGAAGACCACGTTCGAGATGCTGGACCTGGCGGAGGGGGACCGACTGCTGGACGTCGTCGGACCACTCGGCCGCGCGTCGAAGGTCGAGCGGCGGTCCAAGGTGGTCCTGGTGGGCGGCGGCCTCGGGGTGGCGCCGATCTTCCCCCTCCTTCGCCGCCACGTCGATCTCGGCTCGGGGACGATCTCGATCGTGGGATTCCGATCGGCCGATCGCGCGTTCTGGACGGAGCGCTTCCAGGCCCTGTCCGACGAGCTGTTCGTCGCCACGGACGACGGTTCCCTCGGTGCGCAGGGCACGGTCGCGGGCGTCATGGGGGGCGGCGTGGGGGCCCCCCACCCCGGTGTGGTATGAGAAGGGGTCGGGACCCAACCCATGAATC
>CBHFMJ010000273.1:0-3105 GCA_965994715.1 uncultured bacterium
GATCGCGTGGAGCCCGCTCGCGGGCGGACTGCTCGCGGGCGCGCTCAAGAAGGTCGACGAAGGCCGTCGCTCCTCGGAGTACCTCCAGGACGAGATCGAGAAGGACCGCGATCGGCTCGAGCGATGGGAGAAGGTCTGCGCCGACCTCGGCGAGCGCCCGTCGGACGTCGCGCTCGCGTGGCTCCTGCATCAGCCAGCCGTGACCGCCCCCATCATCGGCCCGAGGACCGAGGAGCAGCTCGAGAGCTCGTTCCGCGCGTTGGAGGTCCAGCTGGACGGTGACGTCCTGAAGGTGCTCGACGAGACCTTCCCCGGTCCCGGCGGTCCGGCTCCCGAGGCCTACGCCTGGTAGTTAGGCACCGAGCGCGTCCTCGATCTCCCGGGCCGCCTCGATCACCGCGGGCGCGTAGCGTTTCGCGCGGAGCGATCCCAGACGTGCTGCCGGCCCGGAGACGGAGACCACGGCGACGAGGGCTCCGTCCGGCCCGACGATCGGCGCGCTGACCGACGCGACGCCGGGCGCCCGCTCGGCGACGCTCTCCGCCCATCCGCGCCGGCGGGTCGTCACGAGCCTGCGTTCCAGCCGATCGGGATCGTCGGCGGTCTCGACGAGGCGGGCGCGATCGTGCGCGCCGGCCCAGGCGAGGAAGACCGTCCCTGCCGAACCCTTCGTGAGCGGGAGCGAGGCGCCGATCTCGACGATCGTGCGGAGCTCGCTCTCGGATTCGGAGGCGTCGATACAGACCCTTCGGTCGCCGTCTCGGACGTAGAGCTGGGCGCTCTCACCGGTGGAGCGCGCGAGGCGTTCGAGCGAGGGGTGCGCGAGCTCTCGCAAGGGGAGATCCCGCGACGCGCCGGCGGCGAGGGCGAGCAGGCGGGGGCCGAGGGCGTAGCCGAGACCGCCGATCTGGAGCAGGAAGCCGTGGTCCTCGAGACCTTGGATCAGTCGGTGCGTGGTGGAACGGGTGAGGCCGGTCACGTCGACGATGTCGGTGAACGACCGGGCACCGTCCTCGACCGCGCGGAGGATCGCGACGCAGCGGTCGAGCACACCGACGCCGCTGGTCGGGAGGTGTCGGCGGAGGTCCTCGGCCTGGCCTGGACGCCCGGCCCGCACGAGCTCGCCGTCCCGGACGTCGCGTTGGAACCGGGCACGGTCTCGTTCCTGCTGGTCGTCCCCTCCTGCTATCATCCTGTTCCACTATACGGGACTGAGTTCCACTATGTGGAACAGCGTGGGCGACCAACGGGGAACCTGGTCGCAGGAGGCTGACGGAACGGTGGCGCAGACCGTGGCGGAGCCGAAGACCCTGGCCGAGCCCAAGACCCTTGCCGAGAAGGTCTGGGAGCGCCACGTCGTGCATCGGGCGGCCGGTGAGCCGGATCTGCTCTACGTCGATCTGCATCTCGTCCATGAAGTGACGAGCCCGCAGGCGTTCGAGGCCCTCCGGCTCGCGGGACGCCCCGTCCGCCGGCCGGATCTCACCGTCGCGACGATGGACCACAACGTCCCCACGACCGACGGACCGGTGACCGATCGGACGAGCGCCCGGCAGATGGAGGCCCTCGCGACGAACGCGAAGGAGTCCGACATCACGCTCTACCCGTGGGGATCGGCGGGGCAGGGGATCGTGCACGTGATCGGACCGGAGATGGGCTACACGCAGCCGGGTCTCACGATCGTCTGCGGCGACTCGCACACGTCGACGCACGGCGCGTTCGGCGCGCTGGCGTTCGGCATCGGCACGAGCGAGGTCGAGCACGTGCTCGCCACGCAGACGATCCCGCAGACGCCCGCCAGGACGATGGCGATCACCGTCGACGGCGCCCTGCCGGCGGGGTGCGGCGCCAAGGACGTGATCCTCGGGATCATCAACCGGATCGGCACCGGAGGCGGCGTCGGCCACGTGATCGAGTACCGCGGATCCGCGATCCGCGCGCTGTCGATGGAAGGTCGCATGACGATCTGCAACATGTCGATCGAGGCCGGCGCCCGCGCGGGGATGGTCGCTCCCGACGACACCACGTTCGCCTACCTGGAGGGGAGGCCGCACGCGCCGTCGGGCGCCGACTGGGAGCGGGCCCTCGACGACTGGCGCTCGCTCCCCACCGACGCCGGCGCGACGTTCGACACGGAGGTCACGATCGACGCCACCGCGCTCCGCCCGCACGTGTCGTGGGGGACGAACCCGGCACAGTCGGTCACGATCGACGACGCCGTTCCCGAGCCCGACTCCTTCGACGACGAGGCGAAGCGTGACGCCGCCCGGCGCGCCCTGGCGTACATGGCGCTCGAGCCCGGAACGAGGATCCGGGACATCCGGCCGGACACCGTCTTCATCGGCTCCTGCACGAACTCACGGATCGAGGACCTCCGCCTGGCCGCCGGGGTCGTCGAGGGACGCAGCGTGGCCCAGGGACTCCGTGCGCTGGTCGTGCCCGGCTCGGTCGCCGTGAAGCTGCAGGCGGAGCGCGAGGGCCTCGACCGGATCTTCGTCGACGCCGGGTTCGACTGGCGCGGCGCGGGGTGCTCGATGTGCCTGGGGATGAACCCCGACATCCTGCAGCCGGGCGAGCGGAGCGCCTCCACGTCGAACCGGAACTTCGAGGGCAGACAGGGCAAGGGTGGGCGGACGCACCTGGTCTCGCCGGCCGTCGCGGCCGCCACCGCGATCGCGGGCCACTTCACGACACCGGAGGACCTCTAGATGGAGCCGATCACCCGCATCGAGGGCACGGCCGTCCCGCTCGATCGCTCCGACGTGGACACCGACCAGATCGTGCCTGCGCAGTTCCTGAAGCGGATCGAGCGCACGGGCTTCGGTCCGTTCCTCTTCCACGAGTGGCGGAAGGATCCGTCGTTCGTCCTGAACGACGAGCGCTACGCCGGCGCCTCGATCCTGATCGCGGGGGCCAACTTCGGGGGCGGCTCGAGCCGCGAGCACGCGCCGTGGGCACTGGAGGACTTCGGGTTCCGAGCCGTGATCGCGCCGAGCTTCGCCGACATCTTCCGGAACAACTGCTGCAAGATCGGGTTGCTCCCGGTCGAGTTGCCGCAGGAGTCGGTGCGGGCGCTGATGGACGCAGTCCTGGACGACCCGGCCA
>CBHFMJ010000274.1:0-3104 GCA_965994715.1 uncultured bacterium
TCGAACGGCGTCCTGGTAGCCGGACAGCTCCTCGGCGCTCATGATCGTGACCTGGCCGAAGTCCGCCGGCAGGGTCACACCGAGGGCAGAGCTCAATCGATCGATCGCCGCAGACGATCCGAGCGATGTCGGGATGTCCGGCACGGTCACGTCGATGCCGAGGAGATCGACACCCCCCTGCGCCAACCGCTGGATGATCACGGCGACCACTGAGACGAGATTCAGCTGAACCTCGCCTCCGGTGACCGCGACGTTCGGCAGTTCCTCGTAGTCCTCGTTCAGGAGTGCTTGCACCTTCCCGTGGACTTGACGATTGAGGTTCACCCACAGTTCGGCGAATGCCGGCGAAGCCAGGAAACCCTCTACCCTCTGCTGGACCAGGCTCTGCGCGCCGGCCGTGAGGGGACCGACGAGGAAGCTCGCCTGCGGTGGGAGGTCCGGGATGGATGAAAGCGCCTCCTGGATCCGGGTCTCGACGTCCAAGGCGATGAACACCTCTTCCGAGAGCCTCGCGGCGAGTGGGTTGGTCACCGCCGGGTCGTCGGCGAGGGGCGCGACGAGCGCCACGAACCGGTCGGTATCCGAGAGGGTGCGCTGGGTCCAGATCCCGACCGTCGCGGCCACGATGCAGAGGCTCGTGAGCACGACGAGGATGCCCGCCAGGATCTGACGCACACGCCGCCGGCCGGTGTGCTTCTTCACCGCGCCTGATTCGCGAAGGGACTCGAGTTCGGCTTGCAGCCGCGCATTCTCCTCGGACAGTTGGGAGACGTCCTCAGTACGGCCGGCGGTCGGCTCGGACGGCATGTCTGCCGCGTCTGGGTCTCGAGGTGTGCTCGTGCTCAACCCCTTCCGTCGAGAGATGCCGTAAGTCGACTCTGCCCGCTCAGAGACTCATGCTTTCACCCACGATGGCACGATCACATCACCCCGATGGGATGAGAACGGGCTTCTCCATGAGTGAGTGATCGTTTCATGCGGACCGGATGATGCTCGCCGGCGTGCTGGGGGCTCCAATCGAGCGCGCCGGCTCATGATGGCGAGGTCTGAGTGACGGAGCGCGATCAAGACGTCGGTTCGACCGAGGGTGACCACAGGTCCCGGTGGAGCGGCAAGCGCCTGCTCTCCAGGGCGATCACGCCGATCAGGTTCTTCTCGTCCGCTGCCGCGGCGCCACGCGCTCGGCGGCCGACGGACGTGGTGCTGTTCATCACCTCGGTGGCCGGCATCGCGATCGCGCTCCTGCTCGCCCCGGACCCAGCGGACTCGGGGTCGGCGACCTCCGCGTTCCTTCGATCGCTTCCCGGGCTCCTCGGTTGGTTCTGGGAGATCGCGTACGTGCTCGTCTTCGTGTGGGCGGCGATCCTCCTTGTTGCTCCGCTCGTGAGCCGGGGGCGACTGAGGCTGTCGCGGGACCAGTTGCTCGCCCTCGTCCTCGCATCCGTGGGGAGCCTCCTGATGGCTGGCGACTTCAGCACGATGCTGGACGGGCTCACGGCCTCTGGGCCTCCGCCCGTGTTCCCTGCCGTCCGCATCGCGCTGCTCACGGCCATCCTCGTGACCACGTCCCCCCATCTGGGGGCGCCTTCACGACGGGCGGGAAGGCTGTTCCTCACTCTCGGAACCCTCGCGTCGATCGCGCTCGGCGCGGTCCAGCCCATGGGTGCGATCGGCGGGCTCTCCCTCGGAGCGGCGGCGGCGACGCTCGTCCATCTCCTTTTCGGCTCACCTGGTGGGCGGCCCACACCCGACCAAGTTGCTGAAGCGCTCGCCGACATGGGGTTCGAAACGGAGCACGTCGAGCCCGCCAGTCTCCAGCGCCGAGGTGTGGGGATGATGCGGGCCATCACCCCCGGTGGGGACACCCTCCTCGTCAAGATCTACGGCCGTGACGCCTGGGACGGGCAACTTCTCTCGAGCATCTGGTCGTTCCTCTGGTATCGGGATGAGACCCCCACGCTCACGCTGAGCCGACTCCAGCAGGTGGAACACGAGGCCTTCGTGACCCTGGTCGCAGAGCGCGCCCAGGTGCCGGTCCTCCCCGTCGTGGCCGCGGGCCCCGTCGCGAACGACGCTCTGTTGGTGGTGGATCTGGAGGGAGAACCGCTGTCCTCCTACGAGGGCGCGACCAACGAGATGCTGGCCGATCTGTGGCGTGGCGTGGACCGCATGCACCGAGCGGGGATCGCGCACGGTGCACTCGACGCCGACCGACTGGTGGTCAAAGGTGACGGCTCGAACGGCCGGATCGCGATCAGCGATTTCGGGCGGGCGACGGCCGTCGCGGCCGTTGCCGATGTCCACGCCGACCGAGCGCAGCTGCTCGCCACGACGGCGATCGCCGTGGGCATCGAGAGAGCCATCGCCGTGGCCTCGCGTGAGCTAGGAGCCGATCACCTGACCGGACTGCTCGCGTATCTACAGACGGCCGCGCTCACGCCCGCCACCCGTGCCCATCTGAAGTCCGCGCAGATGGACCTGGACACCCTTCGGAAGGCAGCGGCGGCTGCAGCTGGAGCCGAGGAGCCCGAGCTCGTCCCGCTTCGCCGCGTGACCTGGGGATCCCTGGTCCAGATCGCGTTGATCGGGATCGGCGCCTGGGTCGTGATCTCGGCGCTCGCGAACGTCGGGGTGGACACACTCGTCGAGGAGCTGAGCGGCGCTGAGTGGTCGTGGGTGATCCTCGCGCTCGTCCTCTCGCCGGGCGTCCAGATCGCCGAGGCGTTCTCGACGTTGGGGGCATCGCTCCGCCCACTTCGCTTCGGGCCGGTCCTGCAGTTGCAGTTCGCGATCCGGTTCATCGCACTCGCCGTTCCTTCCTCGGCGGCGCGTATCGCGCTCAGCGTCCGCTTCTTCCAGCGATCCGGAGCTCCCACCTCCGAGGCGATCGCCATCGGGGCCATCGACAGCGTCTCCGGATTCGTCATCCAGGCGCTCATCCTCGCGATCGTCGCGCTCGCGAACCTCGTCACGTTGGATCTCCCGACCCTGGATCTCCCGGATCTCAGCGGCAAGCTGCTGATCCTGGGGGTGGTCGTCGTCGTGATCCTCGTGGTCGCGGCGATCTTCGTGCCGAGGCTCCGCCGGCTGATCGCGCCGCATCT
>CBHFMJ010000275.1:0-3096 GCA_965994715.1 uncultured bacterium
CCGGACAACGCGGCTCCCGCGACGTACGGGGGACTGACGGTGTTCGCGGCCGGCTCCGGATACGTCCATCGGCTCGACCCGCATCCCTCCCTCGATCCGGTCGTCCTGGTGCCGGAACGGCTCCGACTCCCGACCGGTGAGGCTCGGAGCGCGCTCTCGTCATCGGTCGATCGACAGGATGCGGTGTTCAACATCGGCCACGCCGCGCTCGCCGTCGTGGCGTTCACGGAGGGAGATCTGGATCTCCTGCTCGTGGCGCTCCACGATCGTCTCCATGAGAGCGTCCGCGGAGCGATGACCCCCGAGGTCGCGGCGCTCCTCGACGACCTGCGTCATCGCCAGATCGCCGCCTGCCTCTCCGGGGCTGGGCCGTCGATCCTCGCGTTCGAGCGAGACGGTCACGTCGTGGAGGAGCTGCCGGACGGCTGGCGCGTGATCCGGCCGGGCGTGCGCGCCATGGGTGTGGAGGTCGTCGTCGAGAGCTGAGTCACGCGGCGCAGCGGCCGGTGCTGACGGCGGCCGCGCGACCGTCAACCTGTTCGACGAGGGGGATCAACCGCGGAGACGTGAGCGCGTAGCCGAGATCCCCGTGCGTGAGCGACGCCCCGAAGACGAGACCGGCCACCCTGCCGCCGGGCAGCGCGAACGGCCCTCCGCTGTTCCCGGGTTGCACCGTGACCTGGAGTTCGTAGACCCGCCGGCGGATCTCGTCCCCCGCGTAGATGTCGCGGCCCACGGCATCCAACGCCCGCCGGGCCGCGGCGCGGAGCTCCGTGTACCTGCCATGCGGATAGCCGAGCACGGCGCCGCCCGTCCCTCGCGCAACCTCTTCGGGCTCGAGCGTGAGGGCCGGCGCGTCCAGCCCGTCGACGCGGAGGATCGCCGCATCGAGATCGTCGTCGAAGAGCACCGGGACGGCATCGAACGTCTGACCATCCCATTCGACCCGCGGGCTCGCCCCGGCGACCACGTGCGCGTTGGTCAGCACCAGATCGTCGGCGACGACGAACCCGGTTCCCTGGAGGATCTGATCGCACGCCGGGCCGGAGATCAACACGAGCGAGGTGCGAGCGTCCCGAGCCGCCTCGGCCGCGAGTCCCTCCGTCGGCTGGCGGACCGGATCGGCGGGAAGCGGCGGCAGCCCGGCGAAGATGTCCGGGAACCCGATCACGTCGAGGACGGCGCCGAGCTGCGCCGCGAGGGCGGGAGGGGGCGGGAGCGCCGCATCGACCGCTCGAACGACGGAGGAGCGTTGCAGTGCACGGGCGACCGAGGGGAACGGACCCGCGGCGAGGTTGATCCCCAGGAACCAGATCGCCAGGACCAGGGCGCTCACGGACAGGGCCGCTCCCCCGAGCGCGTCCGCTTTCTTGAAGCGCGCCCCGATCGCACGTCGGTGCAGTTTCGCGCCGAGAACCGACCCCACCGCGTCTCCCACGACCCCGAAGACGAGCACCGTGCCGAGCTCGAGGCCTGCCTTGGCCAGGTCGGAACGGACGAGGTCGGCGACGAGCGGCGCCACCCGTATGCCGACGAGGAACCCGATGGCGAGGCCGGCGAGCCCCGCCACCTGGAGGACCGCGCCGCGTCGATAACCGCCCCAAGCGGTCAATCCGAGCAACAGCAACAGGGCCACGTCCAGGACGGTCACGGCCGGCATCGTCCCACGCGTCGGCGCGCGGATCGCGAGCGGCGTCATCCGCCGTCCCCGCCACCTACACTGCCGACGTGGTCATCCTCGCCCACATCTCCGACCCGCATGTGGGTTCGCCCCACTTCGTGCCGAACATGCTCCATCGCGTGATCGAGGAGATCAACGAGTTGGGTCCCGCAGCCGTGGTCTGCAGCGGCGACCTGACGACCGACGGCTATCGACAGGAGTACCAGGCGTGGCTGTCGTACGCGGAGCGGATCAGAGCACCCCTCCACACGATCCCGGGGAACCACGACTCCCGCAACGTCGGATATCTGCATTTCGAGGAGCTGGTCGGTGCGCGCAACTGGTCCGTGGACGTGGAGGGCATCCGGATCGTCGGGGTGGACTCGAGCGAACCTGACCTGAACGAAGGGATGGTGGGACGCAGCCACTACACCTGGATCCGGGAGCAGTTCGCACAGCCCGCCGATCTGAAGATCTTCGTCCTGCACCACCATCTGATCCCGATCCCCGGCACGGGCCGGGAGCGGAGCACCGTGATGGACGCCGGTGACCTGCTCGAGGTCCTCGTGCGATCGGGGGTGAACGTCGTCCTCGCGGGACACAAACATGTTCCGTACGTGTGGCGGCTCGAGGACATGTATCTCGCCAGCGCCGGCACGTGTTCCTCCCTCCGGGTGCGAGGACACACCAAGCCCTGCTACAACGTGTTGGAGATCGACCGCGGCGAGGTCACGATCTTCCGGAAGTTCCCGTTCGGCGAGCGGCAGCAGATGGCGCGGGTTGCCATCGCCACGGGAACGCAGATGCAGCGCGAGGACGAACACCTCGTACAGGAGTCCGCGCAGGCTGCTCCTGCTTCGGCCGACTGACCGCAGGACCCGACCCATCACCCAGGAGACCCACATGCGAACGCTCGCCCTCGTGGACGGTGAGCACTACCCCCCGGTGACGCGCGCGGCTCTGGCCGTCGCGGCGGAGCGCGGGCACGAGGTCGTGGCCGCGCTCCTCGTGGGCGGGACCGAAAAGCTCGGAGCGGGGGGAGCGCTACCGGATCTCGGCCTCCCGGTTCGGCCGGCCGCCGCGGATCGGATGGTCGCGCTGCGACAGGCCATCGCGGACCACGCGCCGGAGGTGATCCTGGACCTCTCCGACGAACCCGTGCTCGGCTACCGGGAGCGGATGGAGCTCGCCTCGGTCGCGCTGGCGGCGCGGATCCCCTACGTCGGGGCCGACTTCCGCCTCGACCCTCCGGAGCAAGGCCCACCGCTCTCGGTCCCGACCCTCGCGGTGATCGGGACGGGCAAGCGCACCGGCAAGACCGCGATCGCCGGGACCGCGGCCCGGCTGGCTGCTCGCCGCGGCCTCGAGCCGGTCGTCGTGGCGATGGGTCGCGGCGGACCCCCGGAGCCGACCCTCGCACCCGCGGGCTCTATCGA
>CBHFMJ010000276.1:0-3088 GCA_965994715.1 uncultured bacterium
GGGGAGGATGGAGCCGAAGAAGCGATGGGACGGCTACGTGTCGTTCTCGTACCTGCGAACGGCTCCACGCGACCGAGCTGCGGGGAAAGCTCGAACTCCTTGTAGTCGACACCCTCACCGACGAGCAGGACGAACGCGCGGAACGGCTGCTCCGCGAGAGCGTGTGCATCTCCCTGCACGACCATTGCGGCATCAAGCCCGTCGACATGACGCAGAACGACGAGTACGTCCGTGAGGGCCGCGAGTGGTACGGCTACGAGGGACTGGCCGCCTCCGGACTGGACGCGGTCTTCGAGAACTTCCTCGACGGGACGGCCACGATCACGTCGAAGGGCGGATGGAAGTGGACCGACGTGATCCACGACCTCGGGATGCACCTGGCAGACGTCGCGCACCAATCGACGGTGTTCGTCGGCGGCACCGTCGACGACATCGTGGAGGCGCACCGGAGCGGCCGGATCGCGATGGTGCCCTGCATGGAGGGCGCCGCGATGATCGAGAACGAGCTCGACCGTCTCGACGTGCTCTTCGGCCTCGGCGTCCGGATGTGCGGTGTCGCCTACAGCGAGTCGAACCAGCTCGGCGGCGGTGTGAAGGATCCCGGCGACGGCGGCCTCACCCGATTCGGCCTCGACGCCGTGCGGAGGATGAACCGGCTCGGCATGGCGATCGACGTCTCGCACACGGGCGACGTCACTGCGATGCAGACCTGCGAGGTGAGCGAGCGACCGGTCTTCCTGTCGCATTCGGGCGCGCGGGCACTGTTCTCCGAACGCAAGCTGAAGGAGGACGTTCTGCTGAAGGCGGTCGCGGAGAACGGCGGCGTGATCGGGATCGAGGGATCTCCGCACACGACGATCTCGCCGGCGCACCCGCGGCATTCGCTGGAAGGGGTGATGGACCACTTCGAGTATTGCATCGACGTGATGGGATCGATCATGTCGGGTTCGGTCCCGACACGTTCTTCGGCGACCACGTGGGGATCCACGTCCTGTACGCGGGCAACCTCGACACCGGGGAGGTCGGCGAGTACGAGCCGGTCGCCTACGTCGAGGGGATGGAGAATCCCTCGGAGTTCCCGAACGTGGTCCGGTGGCTCGTCGGTCACGACTACACCGACGAGCAGATCGCGAAGGTCGTCGGGGCAACGCGCTGAGGGCGCTGCGCGAGGTCTGGGTCTAACGCGGCCCGGTCGACACGAGCGCTCGCTCGAGGGCCGCGACGAGGCCCTCGACCGTGTGGGGCCGTGCGACGGCTGCCGTGCGGAGCCCGGCGTCGCGAGCTGCCGCCGCGGTGACCGGACCGATGCAGACCACCTTCGGGGATCCCTTCGCGGCGCCGAGCGAGTTGGCGAAGCCTAGGACCGTGGAGGCGCTCGTGAACGTCACGGCGTCGACCTCCCCGCGGCGGAACGCGTCGCGCGCCTCGCGCGGGAGGGACGTGGCGAAGACCGTCCGGTAGGCGTCGACCCGTTCGGTCTCCCAACCCTTCGCTGCCAGCGCCGTCTCCAATCCCGCCGGGGCGATATCGGCGCGTGCGCAGAGCACGCGACCCGCCCCTCGTGGGAAGGCGCGCGCGAGCGCAGAGGTCGTGAACGTCGACGGCTGCAGATCGGGATCGCGCCGTGTCCAGCGACGGAATTCCTCTGCGGTGCCGTCGCCGATCACCGCGACCTTCGCGCGGACGCCGCGCGGCGACGCGAGCCGATCGCGGAGCACGTGGACGGTCGCCCGGCTCGTGAGCGTGATCCAGTCGAACCGGCCGGTAGCGAGCTCCTTCAATGCCGAAGTGAGCGCCGCGGAGCGCCCGGGAACGATCCGGATCGTCGGTGCGATCAGGACGCGTGCTCCGCGCCGCTCGAGCGCTCGTACCAGCGGCTCCGCCTGCTCGGCCGGGCGCGTGACGACGATCGTCCGCCCGGCGAGGGTGCGTTTCACTCCGGCGTCCCCTGCACCTCCGCGAGGATCCGGTCGGCGCCGTCGGCCCGCAGGCGCAGTGCGAGGGCCGACGCGACGATGCTCGGATCGGTGCCCTCGGACGCCGACCTCACCACCTTCGCGCCGTCGGGCGTCGCGACGAGCGCCACCATTCGGATCCGGTCCCCTTTCGCCGCGGCGAGCGCCCCCAGTGGGAGGTCGCAGCCTCCGCCGAGGAGCTGCACGAGGGCCCGTTCCGCCTCCAACGAGCGGCGCGAGGGCAGGTGATCGAGCACGGAGACGACGGCCCTCGTGGTCCGATCCTCGGCGCGCACCTGCACGGCGAGGCTTCCCTGGCCCGGTGCCGGCACCATCTCATCCACACGGAGACGCCGGGAGTTCGGCGGGTCGATCCCGAGGCGCGCGAGCCCCGCCGCCGCGAGCACGAGTCCGTCCACCTCACCGTCGGCGAGCTTCCGGAGCCGGGTGTCGACGTTCCCGCGGATCGCGGTGACGCCCATGCCGGGGAAGCCGGCGAGCAGCTGGGCGCGACGCCGGACGCTGGAGGTGCCCACCACGACCCCCGGTGGGAGGGTGGCCTCGCGGCCGATCAGGACGTCGAGCGGGTCGGCGCGCTTCGGGACGGCGGCGATCACGATGTCGTCCTCGTCCTCGGCAGGGAGGTCCTTCGCGGAATGGACCGCGACGTCCACCGCACCCGTGCGGAGCGCCTCCACGATCTGGTCGACCCAGAGACCCTTCATCCCGGACGGCGACTCGGTGGATGCCACCCCCTCGTCGCCCCACGTCGACATCGGGACGATCTCCGATCGGAAGGCGTTCGCGGACAGCAGCGCGGCCACCTCTTCGGCCTGCGCCAGCGCCAGGGCGGAGCGCCGCGTCGCGATCCGGAGGGTGGTCACTCCTCGTCGAGGAGGGAAGGGTCGAGGCTGAGGAGATCGACGAGGAGGGCCGCGTGCGTGCGCTCCGAGCCCGCTTCGGACCGTTCCTTCAGCGCCACGATCGGGTCGTGGAGGAGCTTCGCGACGATCCCTCGCGCGAGGGCTTCGACCGCCGCGATCTCGTCGGGGGTGAGGTCGGCGAGGCGGCTCGCGTGCCGCGCGAGCTCGCTCTCCAGCACCGCGTCGCCGCGGCGGCGGATCGCGCGGATC
>CBHFMJ010000277.1:0-3079 GCA_965994715.1 uncultured bacterium
ACCGTCTCGAGCGCGTTCCGCCCGAAGGGGCGATCCAACTTGTTCCTGAGGTGCCGGACGTAGACCTCGACGATGTTGGGGTCGCCCTCGAAATCGTAGTCCCACACCTGGTGAAGGATCTCGGTCTTCGACACGACCTCTCCCTTCCGTCGGAGCAGGAACTCCAGGAGGGCCATCTCCCGGGCGGTCAGGTCGACCTCGGCTCCGGCTCGCCATGCTTGTTTCGATCCGGGATCGAAGCCGAGGTCGCCGGCCTCCAGGACGGCGGGACGCTCACCGGCTCCCCGCCTGATCAGTGCCCGGAGTCGCGCGACGAGGACGACGTAGGAGAACGGTTTCGTCACGTAGTCATCCGCCCCCGTGTCGAGAGCCTCCGCTTCGTCGAACTCTCCGTCCTTGGCCGTGAGCATCATGATCGGGGTCCAGATCTCCTCGTCACGGAGCGCGGCGCACACCTGATAGCCGTTCATCCCGGGGAGCATGATGTCCAGCACGATCGCGGCATAAGGATTCTCGCGCGCCATCCAGAGCCCGTCGGTGCCGTTCAGCGCAACGTCGGTCGCGAAGCCTTCGGCCTCCAGGCCCCGCTTGATCCCCGCGGCGAGCCGCTTCTCGTCTTCCACCACGAGCACGCGCATCCCACTCTCCTCTCCCGATGCTCACATCCTGGCCGTCCCATCCTGAGCACCGGCTGAATCGAAAGCGCTCCTTTCGCTTCGCTGAAGGGAAACACCAGCTCGACTCACGTTCAGTTTCCCTTCAGGAGCGGTTTCCGACACTCACGACGGGGGGTAACGCCGGATCGAGGAGGGGTCCGGACCGAACCGGGAGGTTCGCGATGACCGAGAACGTGTCCGTGCTCGTTCGAGCGGACATGAGCGCGTTGGAGTTCCACGAGGCGGCGTGGGAAGCACGGGTGGCCGAGACGCCGCCACCTTCCCCGTTGACGCTTTCGGACCGGGCGCTCGCGATCGTGATGGCGTACGAGGAGGCAGATCTCCCCTCCGAGACGATGGGGATGCTCGAGGACGAGCGTCGCCGTCGAGGCATGGCGCCAACCATGATCGAGCGACTGATCGGGATGGGGTTGTTCGCACTCATCCCCATCACCGCGTTCGTGTTCGGCTGGATGCTCTTCGCCTGAGAGCGCCGACCCCTCGGTCGCGTCGCCCCGCCATGCGGATCCCGACCGAGAGCCGCTCCCCCTCCACGGGGCCGTGCACGAGATGGAACGGACGACCGTCGCGGTGGCTCGCGAGGCCCGGCCCGCGCATCAGGACGAGGTCACCGGGACCGGCGATCCATCGCTCGACGACGTCGTCCGGGTCACGTGATCCGCAGATCGCGAACGGCGCTCGACCGTAGACGGTGACAACGACCACGAGACGTCGGTACCACTTCCCGTCCATGTGCGGCGTGATGCCGATCGAGCCCGGCACGTAGTGCGCGATACCGACCTCGTTCGGGGTCCACGTCGCCGTCCCCCGGATCCCTCGGCCGTCCGCTCGGACGCGTGCTCGGATCCCCCGGCACAGGCTCGTGAGCAGCGGGAAGGCCGAGGCCGGGATGTCGACGTCGTAGCCGTCGATCTGCTGCCGGACCGGGCCGAAGGACTCCCCGAACGGCTTGAACGGACCGGCATCGACCTCTTCCCTGAGCGCGTCGAGGAAAGTGCCATCGATGCCCGACGGCGCCCGCGCGTGCCCGAAGCGAGCGCACGTACTGAGCGCCGAACGGAGATCGAGACCGGGAACGAGGCCAAACCCCTCCGCCATGACCCCCGATGATGCCGCGCGTGCTAGAGGTCCGTCACCGCGGGCAGCATCCGCCGTCGCCGGAAAGCGAGCACCGCGATGGCGACGGTCACGAGCAGGATCGCGCCCACGAGCCACGGATCGAACGGCGTCCGTCCCGTCTCCACTTCGCGCGAACGAGCGGAGGCCAGCTGCGTCTCGAGCCGGTCGATCTCGGCGGCCAGCTCGATCCGTTCCTGGCTCCCGAACGCGAGTTGGGTCTCGAGCTCGCCCTCCACGTTCGCCAAGCGGCGCTCCGCTCGCCGAACCTCGCCGAGACGCTCCAGATGACCGGGCGCTGGCCGTTGCCCGACGACGTGAGCGGGCTCGCGTTGTCGGAGGACGGGGCTCGCCTCTACGCCGCCCTCGGAGGCCGGGTCACCGTCGTGGACACCCATACCGGTGACGCGACCACGACGCTCGCGTTCGGCGGGATCGAGTCGATCCTGCACGTCACGACGCCGTAGGCCCCATGGAACCCGTGGGAGGTGGCGCCGGTCTCCTTGCCGATGGGCGGACGAGGGCGCATCGTGAGCGCCGGACCCCCGACCGGGCGCGTGGGGCGCCGCCGGCGCCCGCGCTGCCGTGTCGGGACGAGCTGAGAGGAAGCGGGTGCGGGATCCGGATCCGCGAACGGTGCAGCGTGCGCGCCACGGCGACCTCCTCGCGTTCGAGGACCTCGTCCGCGAGTTCCAGGCCGACGCCTTCCGTTTCGCCTGGCACCTCACGCGCGACCGCCAGATGGCGGAAGACATCACCCAAGAGGCGTTCCTCCGAGCCTTCCGGTTCCTCGGGGGCTTCCGGGGGGACCGGAAGTTCGGTTCGTGGCTGTTCAGCATCGTGCGGAATTGCGCGATGGACGCGCTCCGCAGCAGTCGGAGGTCCGACGCGCCGTGGGAGGACCAGATGGCCTCGAGGAGCGTCGCCGACCCCACTGCTCGCGCGGAGCTCGAGGCCGCCCTCCGCTCGGTCTCGGAGGAACACCGGGAGGCCTTCCTCCTCGTCGAGGTGTTCGGCCTGTCGTACCAGGAGACGGCCGATGTCCTCGGCGTCGCCGTGGGCACGGTGAAGAGCAGGATGTTCCGGGCGCGGCAGGCGCTCTGCAACGCGATCGCGGACGAGGAGGAGGCGACGTGAACTGCGACGCGGTGCAGCTCGTCCTGTCCGCCCGGATGGACGGTGATCGCGTGGCCGCGCGACAGGCGGCCGCCGCCGTCGCGCACGCGGAGACGTGCACCCGGTGCCGGACCTTCGGCGAACGGTCAGCGCGGATCCGCAGCGCGGTG